>CAYMYI010000007.1:43275-52603 GCA_964394585.1 uncultured Roseobacteraceae bacterium | reverse complement strand
GTGCTTTTTCTTTATCTACTAAATAGATTTTTGTCTTATCAATTGTTTGTGGCTCAGGAGTTTCAGGAATTTCCACTTGTTTGGCTTCCCAAGTTTCCAAGAATGTAAGTTTTTTCATGAACTCTTTCTTAGAGATAGCACCCACTACTACCAAGTCTGATACGCTAGGCGAATAGTACGACTGATAAAACGCTTTGACGTCGTCCATCGTGATAGTTTCCACAGACTCTTCGATGCCACTCGTAGGGACAGAGCGTATGTGCTCATCGCCATAAATTAGGCGATCGAATACCTGCGAAGCAATGGCAGAAGGTTGTTTCTGCGATGCTTTAATTGCTTCAAGTTGCTGCTTTTTTAAGCGTTGGAAATCAGCCTCATCAAACTTAGGACGGTACAATTTCTCTTCCATTAGTTTCAAGGTAGCATCGAGGTTTTTCACCAACGAGCGTACCGAAATAGTGGTAGTTGTTCTGCCTGCATAAATAGAAATGCTGCTGCCTAGTTTTTCGAGTTCTTCTGAGATTTCTGCGGCGGTATAGTTTTCTGTTGCCTCGTTTAACAAAGAGGCCGTCAGTACTGCAAGCCCTGCTTTAGAAGGGTCGTTTGCGTCCATTCCTTGCCCTCCTTTAATGTTGAGTTCAATAGCCACCGTAGGGATTTCGTTGCTTTCAGTTCCTATTACTTTAATACCATTTTTCAGTTCATCTTGCCAAAACTCAGGTACTGAAACTAACGGAGCAGGTTGTGGCGCTGGACGCTTGCTGCGGTCGAATGCACTTTGAGGTTTGGTGTACGATAACCCAGCATAATCGGTAGTTGGGAACGGGTTCTCTCCTTCGGTTTGCGGCGTAAAATTATCAGGCTTAGCGGGCTCAACACCTGCACCGGCAGGTACTACACTCAGCACAACTGCAGCCTTTCCTTTCACATATTTATTATATACACGCATTACGTCTTCTTTTGTAATGGCCATGTAGCGCTCTAGGTCTTTGGCAATGTAAGAGGGATCATCTAAGTAGGTTTCGTATGCAGCCAACTGCGATACCTTACCACTTACAGTGGCTAGCCCGTTGATTGTACCCGACTCGTAGCCGGCTTTAAACTTTTGGATGTCTTCGTCGCGCACACCATTTTGTTCAAATTCTACTAAAGCATCGCGCATTTGCTGCTCAAACTCTGCTAACGATTTGCCCGGAAATGGCAATACGAACATCTGGAACTCGCCGGCCAACTCGCTTGCCGGATGCGAAGCAAATGCCTGAATCGCTTGTTGCGTTTCTACAAACTTCTTATAGAAATACGAACTTTTACCCTGTCCTAAAATTTCTGCAAGGCAATCGAGGGCGGCTTCATCTTCGTGGTAGCGTGGCACCGTAGGCAACGACATCACCAACGCTGGGAAGCGAATGTTGGTATCCTCGTACGACACATAGCGGTCGCTTTCAAGTACGGGGGCATCGAGCTTCATATTTTCTACCTCAGGCCCACGAGGGATTTCCCCAAAATACTTTTCTACTAAGGCTACTACTTCTTTAGCGTTAACATCGCCACCAATGGTAAGGGTAGCGTTATTAGGGCCATACCAACGCATGAAGAACTTTTTCAAATCGTTTACATCTACTCGGTTTAAATCTTCAACGATACCGATGGTAAGCCACGAGTACGGGTGCCCATAAGGATACATAGCACTCGCTAAAATTTCAGAAAAGCGGCCATAGGGGCGGTTATCATAATTTTGAGCTTTTTCATTTTTTACAGTAGCGCGCTGAATTTCAAATTTTTCTTGCGTTACAGCATCGAGGAAAAAACCCATTCTGTCAGACTCTAACCACAACATGGTTTCTAGCTGGTTGCTAGGTACTGTTTGGTAATAATTGGTACGGTCGCGGTTGGTGCTACCGTTTAAAGTACCTCCCGACTCGGTTACAATTTTAAAGTGCTCTTCATCGGCTACGTTATCAGAGCCTTGGAACATCATATGCTCGAAAAAATGAGCAAACCCCGATTTTTTGAGTTCTTCTCTAGCAGAACCAACGTGGTATGTTACATCTACATGTACAAGAGGGTCGGAGTGGTCTTCATGGATAATGAGTGTCAGTCCGTTTTCCAACACGTACTTTTCGTAGGGAATCACCACCTCATCCCCTTTCTTCTCTACTTTTTCGATGAGCTTTGTCTGAGCATTAGCTAGCCAAGCTGCCATTACCCCGATAAGCGCAAGCATCATGTGTTTACGTTTCATAGCGTTTGTTTAGATTTTGTAATTGAATGAATTGTGTTTTAAATCCATCAAAGGTAGTTTACCTACCTCGAAGCCTGCGGATTTAATTTGTATAAAATGTTAACTTGAATGCTATGTTACTGAGCAACTTACAAATCCTCAACCCAAACAATGATGATAGGCAAATCAACGGGGTAAACGTACCAACACCCCTTAGAAAGGCAGGGCATCTTGCATAAAAAAAGCTACCTTATTACTCATAACAAGGTAGCTTCTTTATCAAATTAGTTCTATCGGTTAGCTTACTACAGAGGCTGAGCGATCAAACCACGTAGAATGTGTGTTTATTTGCGCTTTCAGTTGATTTAGAATAGAGTACAACCCAAAATACGTGCGGTTGATGTATAATCCATGGCGCGAACCCCGAGGTTTTTTCGACTCTTTTAACGGTTTTATCTGAGAGGATTTTTCACCAAAATCGTAAATCTCCTGGAAGTACGCATCGTTGCCAAAATCAAACGACTCGGAATTAAACGGACGACCAAGCAACTCAATCATCGTTTTGAACGCCTGTTTCAGTTCTTCTTTATCGGCAGGAGAATCATCTTCAAACAAAAATCCTAATTTATAAAACACAGGTTCTAGGCGTTCTTCGTGCTGTAATATTCGGCTATCTAATAGTTCAAAATACGGTTCGTAGTACTCTTCAGGAATTACCTTTACGCAGCCAAAGTCAATTATTCCAAGTTTACCATCTTCTTGCATAATAAAATTCCCTGGGTGCGGGTCGGCGTGTACTTCCCGCAACTGATGGATTTGATAATCGTAGAAGTCCCACAACGATTGCCCTATTAAGTTGCGTACTTCTTGCGAAGGGTCTGTCTTTAAGAACTGATCGAGATGTTGCCCATCAAGCCAATCCATGGTAAGCACTCTTTTCGAAGAGTACTCCTTATAGTATTGAGGAAAATACACATTCGGAATATGCGCACAAGCTTTTGAGATTTGCTCAGAACGTTGTAACTCAAGCTCATAATCGGTTTCTGAAAGTAGCATATTTTCTACTTCTTCCATGTAATAATTTACATCTTTCTCGTTCAAACCGAGTAAATTCACTGCAAATGGCTTTACAATTTTAAGGTCAGAACTTACGCTATCGGCAACACCGGGGTATTGTACCTTCACTGCTAATTTTTTTCCATCTTTTGTCGCTTGGTGCACCTGACCGATAGAGGCGGCATTTACGGCTTCCTTAGTGAACGTATCGAACAGTTCCGTCGGGGCTTTGCCTAATTCTTTGGTAAACGTTTTTACAACCAACGGATACGAAAGCGGCGGTGCAGAGTACTGTGCCATTTGAAAACGCTGCGAGTATGCATTGGGCAACAAGTTACGATCCATGCTCATCATCTGGGCAACTTTCAAAGCGCTGCCTTTCAGCTCGCTCAACGAGCTGTATATATCGCGTGCGTTCTCTTCGTGGAGGTCATCTTTGGAAAGGTTGCCATCGAACGCGCGCTTTGCATAGTGCTTCACATAGTTACGCCCAACTTTTACCCCTGTTTTCACAAAGCGAGAGGCGCGCTGCACTTTGGTAGCCGGAATGCTGTTTTGTTCCTTTATTTTATCTGCCATACGATTTAAAAAAATTTGAAGAGTGAAGACGCAAGCAATGCACTTGCGACTTATTAGATAACTACGTGTTACCACCAACGGTTTTGTACCACAAACTTGGCAAACTCAAATGCTGAGTCGAGCGGGGTTTTGCTCATCAAATCGAACGACAAATTCACTGATTTTTCGATGGCTGCATCGGTATTTTCAAAATTATCGGAAGTATCTTCTACCCAAAATTTAATAATAAATAGCGTTTGTGGCCACAGTAATTCAGGGTAGCGATCTCCAATGATGGGGCGCATAAGAATTTCGCCCGTATCGCTGGCTTCCATCACTACGTCGCGAGCAAACTCGAGGTATCCTTCTCTAAATTTTTTAAAGGTGTTAAGCCGCTCGAACGAAAAGCGCTTACCACGATGAGCCCTTTGCTGAAAGCGGAAGAAGAAAGTAACAAAGCTACGCTGCGCTTTTAGCATTTCGATTAGTGTAAAAAAGAAAGAAAGCATTTTCTCGCGCCCAGAGTACTCAGCATACACAGCTTCTCCCTGCACTTTTTCCAAGGTTTTTTGAAAGATTTCGTCCCAAATATCAGTTTCAAGAGCTTGAAACGAATTGTAATGTTGGTAAAACTCTTGTTCAGTAAATTCTTCCTTTTCTACAAAGGCATACACCGACTTGGGACGCTCGCCATGTGCTGAAACATAGGCTTGATACGCTTTTTTAATTTTTTCAGATAAATTTTCCATAAATGTCAAAACAAAATAAAATAGTTGGGGTTAGATAGCTGAAGTTTGTTTGTTAGTTTAGTTTATTAAAGTGGGAAGAAGCCTCTGATATTCAGGGGTTTCTTTTTTTTTTATTTTAACTAATTGACTCGTTACAAATGCACTGATTATCTATGGTAACAAACTCTTTGTGTTTCAAAGAGGTTCTTTCCCATTCTAATTTCCAGGCAATCTGCACAAGATCCTGCTAAAAATTGGCAATTCGCCCCCTCACCTTCTACTTTTGAGTAGTAGAACTTTAGGTTTACACATTGTATTTCCCTTTCAAATTTTTTCAAAAACTAACAACCTAGCCTCAGCCATGTCATTACAATTTAACGAGAGTGCCTCTTTGCTCGAAAAATCTACACAATATATTCCCGGTGGAGTAAACTCGCCGGTTCGAGCCTTTAAAGCCGTAGGTGGTATCCCGCCGTTTATCAAAGCTGCAAAAGGTCCCTACCTGTACGACGAAGACGGCAACCGATACATAGAACTCATCAACTCTTGGGGGCCTATGATTTTAGGGCACGCCCATCCAATCATCGAAGAAGCCGTTCGCCAAGCCATTGGAGGTTCACTTTCGTTTGGAGCGCCTACTCGGCGCGAGCTAGAGATGGCAGAACGCATTGTAGCCATGGTACCCTCAGTCGAAAAAGTTCGAATGGTCAACTCTGGCACTGAAGCCACTATGTCGGCTATTCGCGTAGCACGGGGGTACACTGCCCGCGATAAGGTAATAAAATTCGAAGGCTGCTACCACGGCCATGGCGATGCCTTTCTCATAGCTGCTGGTAGTGGGGCTGCTTCGTTCGGTACGCCTAATAGCCCGGGTGTTACCGAAGGTACGGCGAAAGATACCCTCTCTGTACCTTTCAATTCCTTAGCGGCCGTTGAACAGACTGTAGCTGCGCATTCAGGGAAAGTGGCAGCCATTATTGTAGAGCCTGTTGCAGGCAATATGGGCTGCGTACTCCCTAAAAAAGGTTTTTTAGAAGGTCTTAGAACGCTGTGCGACCAAGAAGGCATCGTCTTGATTTTCGATGAAGTGATGACCGGCTTCCGGCTTGCAGCAGGAGGTGCTCAAGAACTCTTAGGTGTTACCCCAGACATGACCACCCTCGGCAAGGTAATTGGTGGCGGAATGCCCGTAGGTGCTTATGGTGGCAAGAAAGAAATCATGGAATATGTTTCGCCAAGTGGTCCTGTGTACCAAGCAGGTACGCTTTCAGGAAACCCAATTGCCATGGCAGCAGGCAATGCCATCCTTAGCTATTTGCAAGAACACCCCGAAACCTTCGCTGAACTTAACCAACGCGGCGAAGCACTACGTAAAGGCATGCAAACCAACTTAGAAAAATTAGGCGTTTCGTACACTATCAACCATATGGGGTCTATGATTAGCCAATTTTTCACCGATGCACCTGTGGATAACTTTGCCGATGCCAAAAAATCAAACTTAGAGCAGTTCAAAATCTATTTCCATGCAATGCTCAACCGTGGTATTTACATTGCTCCTATGCAATTTGAAAGTCTTTTCCTTTCCACAGCCTTAGAAGATGAACACATCGAGCAAATTGTAGCAGCCCATTACGAAGCAGTACGCGAGGCTTTGCAAGCATAAGCGAATAGAAATCATACTTTTTTTTGATATAAACCTTCGTATTTACGATATTCGCATCCTCAAAAAATAAAGAATTCATTTAGCTATACTGTCATGTCGAAAGTTTGTGATATATCTGGAAAAAGAGTGCGTGTAGGCAATAATGTTTCGCACTCAAACATTAAAACGAAGCGTAAGTTTTCTCCAAACTTGCATAAGAAGCGTTTCTATATCCCTGAAGAAGACCGATGGGTAACTTTAAAGGTGTCTACTTCTGTATTGCGCACTATAAATAAAAAGGGTATTACAGAAGTATTGAAAGATGCACGTGCAAATGGCGTGAAAATCTAACTTGCTTATTTAACTGCTAAAAGGAAATTAAAATGGCTAAGAAAGGAAATAGAGTACAAGTAATTTTAGAGTGTACTGAGCATAAAGACAGTGGAATGCCCGGAACGTCGCGCTATATCACTACCAAAAATAGAAAAAATACAACTGAGCGTTTAGAGTTGAAGAAATACAACGCCGTTCTCAGAAAATATACTGTTCACCGAGAAATCAAGTAATCATGGCTAAGAAAGTAGTTGCAACCCTCAAAAAAGAAGGTGGGATTAAATTTGCGAAAGTAATTCGCGCTGTTAAATCGCCTAAAACCGGTGCTTATATTTTTAAAGAAGATATTGTACCTGAAGACCAAGTGCAAGACCTACTAAAGAAAGATTAAGCACTTTTACGACAGAAATACATTCAAAACCCTGCTTTATAGTAGGGTTTTTTTGTTTAGAATCGCATAGCTTTGACTTGTTAATTTGCAATACAGGTTAACTCACGTCATTCTTTACAGCATTGTTTATATCGTATGAGTTTTTTTAAAAAGTTTTTTTCAAAAGATAAACAAGAATCGCTCGATAAAGGGCTTTCTAAAACAAAGTCGAACCTGCTCTCGAAATTAGGGAAAGCCGTTATTGGAAAATCAAAAGTAGATGATGAAGTACTCGACAAGCTCGAAGAGATATTAGTTACCTCCGATGTAGGCGTTTCTACTACACTTAAGATAATTCGTCGCATTGAAGACCGCGTTGCCCGCGATAAATATGTGAACGCTTCAGAACTTGACACAATCTTACGCGAAGAAATCGCCGGACTGCTCTCCGAAAACGAAACGGAAGATTTAGAAGACTTTAGCCTCCCCGAAGGTATAAAGCCTTACATATTGCTCGTAGTTGGGGTAAATGGCGTAGGGAAAACCACTACCATCGGCAAACTTGCTTCACAATACAAAAACCGAGGTAAAAAAGTAATTCTAGGAGCCGCTGACACATTCCGAGCTGCCGCTGTAGACCAACTCATTATGTGGGGAGAACGTTCTGACGTTCCTGTGGTTTCTAAAGGAATGAATACCGACCCTGCCGCTGTAGCCTACGAAACTGCCAAACAAGGAGTAGAACAAGGTGCCGACATTGTAATTATTGATACCGCCGGGCGATTACACACTAAGGTGAATTTGATGAATGAACTAGGAAAAATTCGTCGAGTTATCCAAAAAATAGTACCCGAAGCCCCACACGATGTAATGCTCGTGTTAGATGGCAGTACCGGGCAAAACGCTGTTGTACAAGCTAGAGAGTTTACCAAAGCTACAGAAGTAACCTCGCTTGCCATCACCAAACTCGATGGCACTGCCAAAGGAGGAGTAGTAATAGGTATTTCTGACGAGTTTAAAATTCCTGTGAAATATATTGGCGTTGGCGAAAAAATCGAAGATTTACAAATCTTTAACAAAGCAGCATTTGTAGATACCCTTTTTGAGAAAACTTCCGAAACAAATTAGCTATGAATATAGCCCTGATTAAATACAATGCAGGGAATACGCAATCTGTAATATATGCGCTAAACCGCTTAGGAATAGACCCTATCGTTACAGACTCTGCTGAAGAGGTACAGAAAGCAGATAAAGTGATTTTCCCCGGCGTGGGCGAAGCACGTTCTGCCATGAACTATCTTAAAGCCCGCAATTTAGATAAGCTCATCGTTTCGCTCAAACAGCCAGTACTAGGCATTTGCGTGGGGCTGCAACTTTTATGTAGCTATTCCGAAGAAAACGATACTTCTTGCATGGGTATTTTTCCTAACCGAGTGAAACGATTTACCACCCCCGGCCTAAAAGTGCCCCAAATGGGGTGGAACCGCCTCATCAACTTACAAAGCCCGCTTTTTAATGGTATTTCCGAGGGCGACTTTGTGTATTTTGTACACAGCTACTATGCAGAAGTGAATGAATTTACCATTGCCCAAACTGACTATGGCGTACAATTCAGTGCAGCACTCCAAAAAGACAACTTCTATGCCCTACAATTTCATACAGAAAAAAGCAGTACTGTTGGGGCTAAAATATTGCAAAACTTCTTATCAATTGCATAGACTATGATTGATATAATACCCGCTATCGACCTTGTAGAAGGGCGCTGTGTTCGGCTCGTACAAGGTGATTTTACTCAAAAAACTTTTTATCACGAAAATCCGCTCGATGCAGCTATCGCCTTTGCCGATATGGGCTTTCAACGTCTTCACGTAGTAGATTTGGATGCTGCCAAAAGCCAAGAAGGCAAAAATAACTTATCGGTTTTAAAAGAACTTGCTACCAAAACCAACCTAACTATCGATTATGGTGGGGGAATCCGCTCCGAAGAAGCATTACAACAAGCCTTTGAAGCCGGTGCCCACATGGTTACATGCGGTAGCGTTGCCGTAAAACAGCGCGAGCAGTTCGAGGAGTGGGTTTTGGAGTACGGTTCTGAACGGATTATCCTTGCCGCCGACGCTAAAGAAGAAAAAATTGCCATCCATGGCTGGCAAGAAACCTCTTCGCTGTCTGTATTCGACTTTATCGATCAGTATACCAAAAAAGGGGTTACTCAAGTCTTATGTACCGATATTAGCAAAGATGGTATGCTCCAAGGCCCTGCCGCTGAGTTGTACCGAACCATCCAGCAGCAATTTCCTGCCTTATACCTTATTGCCAGCGGGGGGGTAAGCAGTATTGATGATATCGCACTGCTAAATGCTGCTGGCATTAAAGCGGTGGTAGTAGGTAAAGCATTTTACGAAGGGTACATTACTGCA
>CAYMYI010000007.1:0-43265 GCA_964394585.1 uncultured Roseobacteraceae bacterium | reverse complement strand
GTTAACTAAGCGGATTATCCCCTGCCTCGATATCAAAGATGGCAAAACCGTAAAGGGAATCAATTTTGAAAACTTACGCGATGCCGGCGACCCAGTAGAACTTGCCAGAATATACAGCCAACAAGGTGCCGATGAGCTTGTATTCCTTGATATTACCGCTACGGTAGAGAAACGGAAAACCCTCGTAGAATTGGTGCGAAAAGTTGCCCAACAAATCAATATTCCGTTTACCGTAGGCGGAGGCATCAGTACCGTGGAAGACGTTGCCGCTTTGCTTGCCGCCGGTGCCGACAAAGTATCAATCAACTCGGCGGCGGTGCGTAATCCGGCTCTAGTAAATGAACTTGCCAACGAATTTGGCTCGCAGTGTGTAGTAGTAGCCATTGACTCTCGGTTTGTTGATGGCGAGCACATTGTACATGTAAAAGGAGGCCGTGAGGCTACGGAAATTCGCACTATCCCTTGGGCACAAGAAGTGGAAGAACGCGGTGCCGGGGAAATTCTCCTTACTTCTATGGACCACGATGGCACCAAAAATGGTTTTGCCATTGAACTGACCGACCAACTCACTAAAATGTTAAACATCCCTGTGATTGCCTCAGGCGGGGCAGGCACCATGGAACATTTCGAAGAGGTATTCCAAAATAACCATGCCGATGCTGCATTAGCTGCCAGTATTTTTCATTTTGGGGAAATTGCCATTCCTGATCTCAAATCATTTTTAAAAGAAAAAAAGATTATTGTACGCCTATAAATTACGCTATGTATTCAACTAACCTTACCGTAGATTTTGCTAAATATACTGATGGGCTTGTACCTACTGTAGTGCAAGACGCAATCACCCGCCACGTACTCATGGTAGGCTTCATGAACCAAGCCGCCCTCGATAAAACTCTCGAAACTAAAAAGGTAACGTTCTTCAGCCGAAGCCGCCAATCCCTTTGGACCAAGGGGGAAACTTCGGGTAACTTCTTACACTTAGAAAGTATTGTAGCCGATTGCGATCAAGATACCCTCTTAGTACAAGCTACCCCGGTGGGCGCGGTTTGCCATACTGGTGCTGCTACTTGTTTTACCAATACCAACACAGGCAGAGCACCGTTCTTACACTACCTGGCACAAGTAATTGCAGAGCGTAAAAATGATGCATCGGCTGAAAAATCGTATACAAAAAGTCTTTTCGATAAGGGAATCAATAAGATTGCCCAAAAAGTAGGCGAAGAAGCCGTAGAGCTTGTTATTGAAGCAAAAGATGATAATAAAGACTTGTTCCTTGGTGAAGCTGCCGACCTATTGTTCCATTTGTTGGTTCTATTAGAAGAAAAAGAAATTTCCCTCGATGAGGTAATAGGCGTACTCGAAGAAAGGCATCGGAAGTAGTTCAGTTAATTACAAATTACTGCAGGAGCGTCGCGGTTACTATCTTGCGAGATGGTAAGATTAGATGCGCGAAAAATGATAAAAAAACCTAAAGCAATAAACATAATTGGGTATAATTTCCGCATTTTACCCCGCAGATGTTTGTTAATAAACTTACCAGCTACCGATACAAACAACATTGCCGGCATAGTTCCTAAACCAAAGATAAACATGTAAAGCATTCCATTCGCTAATGTACCTGTAGCTAATGCGCCGGCTAAGCCCATATATACTAATCCGCAAGGCAAAAACCCATTGAGCAAACCTAGCGTGAAAAAGGTTTGCGTACCGCCTTTGGTAATGTATTTACTCAATAACTGGCGTAATTGGTGCAACCACTGATTCATCCAAGGGAGTTTCACTAACATACGATCGGGGTCAATGGCAAATACACCTGCTAAAATCAGGAATATCCCCAATACCCAAGAGATGTACACCTGGTAGCCGGTAATCCATATAAGGCTTTGCCCTAATAAACCTACGGCTGCCCCTAAAATACTATAGGTACAAGCTCTTCCTAAATTATACAATATGCGTTCGAGAATAGCCTTCCACTGTGCCCCTTGCCCTCCATTGAGTGCAAGAGCTATGGGGCCGCACATCCCTAAGCAATGAAAACTTCCTAAAAATCCGGTTAATAATGCTGCTATATACATACGCTACGGAACCACTAGGGTGTGTTCGCTATAAAATTTAGTTTGGTTGAAATCTTTCCAAGTGAGTTTCACTTTCCATAAACCGGGTTGCATTCGCAAAGCATTAAACTGCCAGGCGTTTTGACCATTATCTTCTAGCTGGCTATTAAAATCCATCCGCGAATCCGACGGGCGGAAGAAGTGGATATTTCCCTCAGCTACTTGAGTATCTGAAGGCAGTTGTAGAATCACTAGTTTTTCTTTTGCTAAATAACGTAGTTCGGGCTTAGTAGAAAGCGCAGCAACGTTTTTCATCTGATCGATTTTTTCCTGATATCGGATTTCTTCAGCGTAATAATCGTCCGATACCATGAAGACCGGCTCTTGAAACGCAGAATATACCACGGCTAAAATACTGATACAGAACAAGGAGATGACAATGGTGATGCCAGTACCCCAATGAAAACGAATAGTCATGCTGTTTATAGTTTTGGTGAGTGTATAAAATGTTATATTAATGATATGTAGTCAAAAGAGAAGAGCATAGTTCCCTTCTCTTTTTTGCACATTGCCTCTATTTTTTAGCCCCTGCTCCTGGCCCTACAAACGTAGTTTGCACATCTTCAATTTTTTGGTCGCCTTGCCATACCTCGATGAGTACAGGAGTTTTTAGCCCTGTTAACGAAGCTTTTTCTAATTCTAAGAAGAAGGCGCCATCGACCATACCAGACGGCTTCAGGGTAAGCGTTTCTCCCACTACGGTAATTTCACCCTTCGGCTCAATAAGCTTTAGGGTTAAGTCCATAGACTCGTTACTTTTATTCACTACTTGAACTGTGTAAAGATTACGTACATTCCCTTTATCGGTAAGCTGATACATTTGCCCTGGAGCACGCAAAATGGTCGTTTCAATGACAGCTCGGGAAGTTAGCATATAACCCAACACTCCTAAAAGCAAAAGCAATACACCAGAGTATGCATACATACGAGGGGTAAACGAGAACTTACGCCCTTTTTCGATTTCGCTTTCCGAAGCATACCGAATCAACCCTTTCGGTTTATCAACCTTCTCCATAATCTCGTCGCAAGCATCGATACAAGCCGTACAGTTGATGCATTCTAGCTGCGTTCCATTACGGATATCGATTCCTGTAGGGCAGACGCGCACACACGCATTGCAATCAATACAATCACCTTGTAGCGCCTCTTCAATATCGCTGTCATGTTGCTTTTTTAGTTTGCCTCTTGGCTCGCCACGCACGTAGTCGTAGGTGATGTTGATAGAGTCTTTATCGAGTAAAACCCCTTGTAAGCGCCCGTATGGGCAGAAACTTGTACATACTTGCTCTCTGAAGAAAGCAAAAACATAATAGAAGATTCCGGTGAATGCGGTAAGCCCTATAAATACGCCCCAATTATCGAGAGGCGATGCAGTAACCATCCCTATCAAATCTTTTCCTCCGACAATATACCCTAAGAACATATTGGCAATAGCAAAGGAAATTACCGCAAAAACAATATGCTTAATGGTTTTTTTACGGATTTTCTCGTTGGTCCATGGTCCGTTATTTAACTTTCGTTGTGCATTTGCATCACCTTCAATCCAATACTCAATTCTTCGGAAAACCATTTCCATGAAAATGGTCTGTGGGCAAGTCCACCCACACCAAATTCTTCCGAAAGTAACCGTAAATAGCACGATAAAGAGGAATGATACAATCATTCCGATTACGAAAATATGGAAGTCTTGCGGTACGAATAGCTGCCCTAATATCACAAATTTGCGCTCTAAAACATTGAGCATTAGAAGTGGCTCACCCCCGATAGTGATAAACGGGCCTGCAAATAGAAATACTAGTAAAACATAGCTTACCAGTTTTCGGTAATTGTAGAACTTTCCCGAAGGCATTTTAGGATACATCCATATCCGATTACCATGTACATCGACGGTAGCTACGGCATCGCGATAGCCCTCTTTGTAATAGTTTGTTTCTTGCTTTTTAACTGCCATGATAAATGAGGCTTAATAGAAGATTGGGTGAGTTGTTATGCAAATCACCGCTACTCAAAAGCAGCGGTGATTAGGAATTTACAAGCAGAAGAAAATTATTCTTCCGGTTTGTACTCTGTTCCCTGCGGTTCTTTGGCATTTGGCGGGTTAGTACCTTGCAGCGTTAGGATGTAGCTCGATAATTCTTGCATTTCTTGTGGGCGGAGTTTGTCTTGCCAAGGCAACATCCCTTTTTCAGGTACACCATATTTGATGGTCTTGAAGATTGATTTCACATCGCCCCCATGTAGCCAATATACGTCGGTAAGGTTTGGTCCAACGCCACCTTCACCTTGCCCGCCGTGGCATACTTTACAGTTCTGATCAAAAATTTGCTTTCCATTAGCAATCGCCGTAGCCTCTTCTGTCATTTCCACGTTTGTTTCATCAATGGAATTGGCAAGCGTTGCCAAGTATTCAGTTTTAGCTATCTCGGCTTGCAGTACATCATCTTTATACTCTTGAATAGAAACTACTTCATCACCATCCCATGCTATATGGAAGCGGAAGATATAAACTACTGCAAACACAATGGAAAAATAAAAGCCATATTTCCACCATGGTGGCAGGTTATTGTCCAACTCGTGGATGCCATCGTAGTCGTGGTCGAGTAGAATATCTTGTTCGCGGCTTACCGAAGCTGCACCGTTAAATTTATCCCAAAACCACTTCCAGAACGACCACGGTTGCGTTGCTTCAGCCAGTTCTGCTTCTGTAGCATTTTCGGCTCTTAGCCGTTTGTTAAGAAGATGATGCACAGCAAGTACTTCACCCATTAGTACAAATGCTAACACAATAAGAAGCAGCACCAGACCTATGGCGGTAAGTAACAGAATTTGCTGTTCTGCATTCGCGCCCGAAAACATCTCGTTAAAGAAAGCGCCTGGCCCTGCTTCAGTTGCCTCTGCCTGCAGGGGAATCGCTACGAAGGGCAAAAAGCGTAAAGTTTGTTTGTAATTCAATTTATTTTCCATTTCGGTAAAGTGTTTCGTATGAAGTTAAGATTTTGGATGTTCCGTTGGAGTGTCTAAATCGAGTGGCATCTCTTCCATGTGCTTTATGTACGATTTGTTTGACCGAAAAGCAGCAATTGCCCATAGCAAAAAGAATACGATGAAAATCAGCAACCCGACAATGGGTAAAATTTCTATTCCTTCAATCGATCGTAATACATTTTTATACATAGCCTTTCTCGTTTTGTGTGAATAACTAGGGAATGCCAACCGGCGTGGGCAATCGGCATCCCTAGCGTAAATAATAGTTATTTTTTAGGCACTTTTTCTGCCGCTTTGATATCGGTGCCCATCCGCTGTAAGTAGGCGATAAGCGCCACAATTTCAGCATTTGGAGGTGTTTCGATACCATCTTGTTTCAAGCGTTCAGCAATAGCTTCTGCTTGCTTCATCAAATCGGCATTTGCTTTGGCATCGTACCCTTCTTCATAAGGAACTCCAAGGGTTTGCATCACACGGATTTTTGCGGCTGTAGATGCTGTATCTACCTCGTTGGTTAGCATATGCGCATATGGCGGCATAATAGAACCTGGCGACATGGTTCGCGGATCGAGCATGTGGTGGTAGTGCCAAGAGTCTGGGTATTTACCGCCTACACGGTGCAAGTCGGGACCGGTACGTTTAGACCCCCATTGGAACGGATGGTCGTATACAAACTCGCCAGCTTTAGAATACTCACCATATCGTTCGGTTTCAGATCGGAACGGACGAATCATTTGAGAGTGGCAGGTATAACATCCTTCTTTTATGTAAAGATCGCGCCCTTGTAATTCGAGTGGAGTATATGGCATTACCGATGCGATAGAAGGTACATTCGATTTAACTAAGAAGGTAGGTAAAAACTCTACAATACCTCCAATCAAGATTACTACGGTACTCCAGAATACCATTTGCATAGGGCGGCGCTCCAACCAACGGTGCCAGTGTGCTTTTCCGTGTGGCTTGTACACTTTCTCAAGTGCAGGGGCGCTGGCATCTTCGTTGGCTACGAGCTTACCTGCCATTACAGTTTTAGCAATATTATATACCATAGCTAGTACACCGATGAGGTAAAGTGCACCACCTAGTGCTCTGAGCTTGTACATCGGTACAATTTGCAACACAGTTTCTAGGAAGTTAGGATACTGCAAGAAACCATCAGGCGTAAATTGTTTCCACATTAACCCTTGAGTCCATCCTGCCCAATACATTGGGATTACGTAGAACATCATACCCAGTGTGCCAATCCAAAAATGGAAGTTTGCCATAGGGCGAGAGTGCAACTTCGTGTTGAATATCCGAGGAATCATCCAATAAAGGATACCAAACGTAAGGAAACCGTTCCAACCTAAGCCACCTACGTGCACGTGTGCTACAATCCAATCGGTATAGTGGGCAATAGCATTGATACTTTTCAACGATAGCATTGGGCCTTCAAACGTCGACATACCGTATGCCGTTACCGCTACTACAAAGAACTTCAAAATAGGGTCTTGGCGTACTCTATCCCATGCACCGCGTAGGGTGAATAAACCATTGAGCATCCCGCCCCAAGAAGGAGCAATCAACATGATAGAGAATACCGTTCCTAATGACTGTGCCCAATCGGGAAGTGCGGTGTATAATAAGTGGTGGGGTCCTGCCCAAATGTAAATGAATATAAGTGCCCAGAAGTGAATAATCGAAAGGCGGTATGAATATACCGGACGATTGGCCGCTTTGGGTACAAAGTAGTACATCAGCCCTAAGTAAGGAGTGGTAAGGAAAAACGCTACTGCATTGTGCCCATACCACCATTGTACAAGGGCATCTTGCACGCCTGCATACACTGAATAACTTTTGAAGAAGTCGACCGGAATAGCTAAGCTATTTACAATGTGAAGTACCGCTACCGTTACGAACGTGGCAATGTAAAACCAAACGGCTACGTAAAGGTGGCGCTCTCTTCTTTTTAAGATGGTACCAATCATGTTGACACCAAATATTACCCATATAAGTGCAATAGCGATGTCGATAGGCCACTCTAGCTCGGCGTATTCTTTACTAGTGGTGATGCCTAGCGGAAGCGTAAGTGCTGCTGCCACAATAATGAGCTGCCAGCCCCAAAAATGGATTTTACTTAATAAATCGCTAAACATTCGGGCTTTCACCAAACGTTGTAGCGAGTAGTAGACGCCCATAAAAATGCCATTTCCTACGAAAGCGAAAATAACAGCGTTGGTGTGCAATGGCCGTAACCTACCAAAAGTTGTAAGCTCAAAACCAAAGTTGAACATAGGATTGGTTAGCTGTAAGGCTACGATAAGCCCCACCAACATTCCAACTACGCCCCATAAAATCGTGGCGAATGCAAAATTCTTCACGATGCGGTTGTCGTACGCGAAGTGTTCCAGTTCCGACTTACTGTCCGTCTGAGACTGGCTCTGTTGTTTGTTCTGTTCTTGTGTAATCATCTTCTAAAAGTATTCTAATGCTAGGTGTGAAGGTATCTTCGTACTGATTCGACTTTACTGACCAAATAAATGCTGCCAGAAAGACGCTTGCCACTAAAAGGCTGATCGATATGAGAATTACGATTACGCTCATACTTCAAATGTACTATACCCCTTTTGCCTATGAGGATGACTTACACACACACCCAAGGATGACTTTTATCACTTTTCGAAACATTCTCCTCGTTTTGGGGTACTCTTCGTTTTACCTTGTGTAGCGTTCGCAAAAATTTGCTAAACAAAAAGCCCACTCGCTTTGGCAAGTGGGCAAATCCCAATAGAAAATGGGTTTAGTTTTTATAGAAAAACTTCTTCGGTTTCTATGTGAAACGTCATCACATTTTGTGGTAAATGATTTACTATTTCTTCGGCAATACTATGATGGAAAAAGCGCGATAATGTACTGCGCTTATGAGTTCCGATTACCATCAAATCCACATAGTAGCTTTTCGAAAATTTCGATAGACCTTCAGCAACATCATCTGCATATATAATATGATAGTCTGCCGAAAAGAAATGATTGGTGAAAGCAAACTCTGACATCCGCATGAGCATTTCTTCTTCAGATGGCTGATGCCTTCCATCTTTTAAAACCCATACAAGGTGTATATGCGCTCCTGAAATTTGCTGTAACTCTGCTAAAGGTTGCGTATTGAGGCGTTCGCCTGGCTCGAAAGTACTTGCAAATGCCATATGACGCGGAGGATAATACGCCATCGGCTGCTTTATTACCATTACCGGTACAGAGGAAGTGCGAACTACGCGTTCAGCATGCGAGCCTACAAGCAACTTTTTCAAACCGCTTGCCCCATGCGAGGGCATCATTACTAAATCGATGGGGGTATCTTGTACATATGCTTCTACTGCTGTGTGTACAGGATCTAGCTCTATTTGCACTACCGGCATAGCGTGTAGCGATAGTTCTTTCACAAAATTGCGCATTTCGCTTTCAGCCGAAGCAAAATTGGCTTGTGTATAGGTTAACCCTGACTCGTCGAGCGTAGGGGGAATCTGTACCGCATGCAAAAGGTGTAGACTCCCTCCTTGCGACTCAGCAACGCGGGCGGCAACTTGAGCTACTTGTGCAGATAGCTCTGAAAAATCGATAGGAACTAAAATGTTTTTCATGGTTGTGGTGGTTTATGTAGATTAAGGTTTTAAGTAGATAATGATAATAATAACGCTAAAAAAATTCGCTGACTTATATCATGTTTATGTATTGATTTTAATCATAGTACCCTTTCAATTATGCCCGAAAAAACGTTGAGCCACCTCACCGAAGAAGGAACCCCACAAATGGTAGATGTTGGCGCCAAACAAATTACCCAACGCCTTGCCACTGCTCAAGCCACCGTTACCTTAGGAGCCGAGATAATGCAGCACCTCGAACAAGGAGAGTTGCAAACTCGCAAAGGCCCTGTTTTCCAAACAGCTATTATCGCTGCAACCATGGCGGTAAAAAAAACCAGCGATTTGATTCCGCTGTGCCATCCTTTACCCATTCATGGCTGCGAGGTAACGGTAACTCCCTGCTCCGAAACAGCCGTCCGAATTGCCTGTACGGTAAAAACCGAAGGCAAAACCGGTGTAGAAATGGAAGCACTTACCGGCGCGTCTGTCGCTGCACTCACTATCTACGATATGTGTAAGGCGCTATCGCACCATATTGAAATCAGTAGTATTCAATTAATAGAAAAAACAGGAGGAAAACATGACTTCAAACGAGCCTAAAAACCAAAAACATGCCCCACTCGCCCGCCCTACTTTGGGTTCTTTTGGAAAAACAGAAATGGCGATTATCGGGACGCCCTGCGGGGTAATTCAAGAGATGGCACGGAAAGCTACCCAGGCGCTTTCGTCAATTGCTCAAATTGCTTATGTAGATGCCGACCACAAAAGTGCCGACGAGGCTGCAGCCACTAATGCGCAAAGCATTTTAGGCGCTGGGGCAGCTATTGAATTCACCGATAAAATCACTCATTCGCAGATAGCGTATGGTAGCCCGTTCAACCCGTATGAATGCAAACTCGTATTTCGGCAAGCTGACTTGGTGCTAGTGAATGGAAATCATTTCGAAGCTCAACAACAAATCGTAGTACTCGACCCTAAAAAATTGGAGTCGCTACAGCGCAAAACCCAGCGGCTTACCCATGTTCGCTTGTTTATCCAAACTCCGGAGATTGTAGAAATCCCTGAATTTGTGAAAGAATCTGTCCCTCATTGGCAAGCCATCCCTGTCATCTCCTCAGAGAATCACAATGCTTTTGTCGATTTTCTGAAACAGGCGATAGAAGCTGCCACTCCTCCCTTAAAAGGGCTTGTACTTGCCGGTGGAAAAAGCCTTCGGATGGGGCAAGATAAAGGCTTACTCCATTATCATGGGAAACCCCAACGCGATGTAGTTGCCAGCCTTATCGCTCCTCTCTGCGAAGAGGTATATAGTTCGTGCCGGCCTGAGCAAGCCCAAACGCTCAAAAATCCTCTCCCGGATATGTTCCTTGACTTAGGCCCCTTGGGAGCCATCCTTTCGGCATTTCGAGCAGAGCCCGATACAGCATGGCTTGTAGTAGCCTGCGATCTTCCTCTCTTAACACAAAACACATTACAGTACTTAGTACAAAATCGCCATCCTGCTGCCATTGCTACTGCATTTAAGGGCGATAATCCGCAAGGCTTTCCCGAACCGCTCATCGCCATTTGGGAGCCTAAAAGCTATGCTCGGGCACTCCAATTTTTAGCAGCGGGATATGTATGTCCTCGCAAGGTGCTCATCAACAGCCAATGCCACTTGCTTACCCCACCTAACCCTCATGAGCTGGCAAATGCCAACACCCCAGAGGAGGCAGAAGCCATCTTATCCCGATTATCGAAGTAAAAATTCAGACAAAACAGTTTATAATGCCATCCTGATAAAAAACGATAAAATCCTATCGGAATCTTTTATTTTTGAATAATTGATTTTTTAAACACACAATTCACCTAAAGTATATTTAATATGAGAAGATTATTGTTGAGCGTTTTGAGCTTGTTTTGTGTGGCGCAAATCGCTATTGCTCAAAGAGGCAAACACACGGATAAGTTCGAACAACTCGGGCCTGAACTCCGCGACCCCAACGTGTACCGAAATGCGGCAGGTGCTCCCGGCCCCGAATATTGGCAAAACGAAGCCAATTACGACATCAGCATTGAACTCGACGACGAAAACCAACGTATTTTCGGGGCGGAAACCATTACCTATATCAACAATTCTCCTGACCAGCTCACCTACCTTTGGTTGCAACTCGACCAAAACGTTCGGGCAAAAGCTTCGCACTCGTACAGCACTAAAACCAACTCGATCAAACACGAAATGCGCATGCAGGGCTATGGAACGTCGATTAGCAGCATCCTCGATAGCGAGTTCGACGGAGGGTTCAAAATCTCTGATGTAAAAGATGCTAACGACCAGCCACTAAATTATGTCATCAATAAAACGATGATGGTAATCGACTTACCAAAACCGTTGGAAAGTGGAGAGCGGTTCACTTTTTCGCTGAAGTGGAACTACAACATCAACGATCGGATGAAGATTGGAGGGCGTTCTGGCTACGAGTATTTCGAGAAAGATGATAACTACCTTTATACCATTGCACAGTTTTACCCTCGAATGTGCGTATACAACGACACCGACGGCTGGCAAAACAAGCAATTTTTAGGCTCGGGAGAGTTCACTGTTCCTTTTGGGAATTTTATTGTGAAAATCACGACTCCTGCCGACCACGTAGTCGCAGCTACCGGAAAGCTTCAAAATCCGGAAACTGTACTCACTGCCGAGCAAATTGCACGATGGGAAAAAGCAAAAACTGCTACCGAACCTGTTATGATTATCACCCAAAAAGAAGCCGAGAAAAACGAGAAATCGCGCTCAAAAGAGAAAAAAACGTGGATATTCCAAGCTGACAAAGTACGCGACTTTGCGTTTGCTTCTTCACGTAAGTTTATTTGGGATGCCATGGGCGTAGACCTCAACGGCAGAACGGTAATGGCGGTATCGTATTATCCGAAAGAAGGCAACCCCCTTTGGGAAGAATATTCTACGCGCGTAGTAGCGCATACGCTAAAGGTATACTCAAAACATACGATTGATTACCCCTACCACAAAGCAATTTCGGTACATGCGGCACGCATCGGGATGGAATACCCAATGATCTGCTTCAACTTTGGCCGGCCCAACGAAGATGGCACCTACCCCGACTACGTAAAATACGGGATGATTATGGTGATTATTCACGAGGTTGGGCATAACTTTTTCCCTATGATTATCAACTCTGACGAACGGCAGTGGACTTGGATGGACGAAGGACTGAACACCTTCATGCAATATTTAGCAGAGGTAGAGTGGTCTAAAAACAACGAAAAAGAAAAAGACTACCCTTTCCGCGAAGGGCCTCCTCATAAAATTGTCCCTTACATGAAGCTCGATCGTTCGATGCTTAGCCCTATTATGACCAACTCTGAGCAAGTCCAAAACCTTGGTCCCAATGCGTATGGAAAACCGGCTACGGCACTTAATATTTTACGCGAAACGGTTATGGGACCAGAGCTATTCGATCGTGCATTTAAAGAATATGCACGCCGTTGGGCATTTAAGCACCCAACCCCTTCCGATTTTTTCC
Organism: uncultured Roseobacteraceae bacterium; assembly: GCA_964394585.1. Lineage (GTDB taxonomy): Bacteria > Bacteroidota > Bacteroidia > Cytophagales > Flammeovirgaceae > CAYUJH01. Next base: position 31,022 of record CAYMYI010000007.1, on the reverse strand, counting down.
GCACTATGGAAGATGCTTCTGCTGTTGACCTCGATTGGTTCTGGAAAGGTTGGTTCTACACTGTTGATAATGTAGACATTGCCCTAACAGGGGTAAACAAATATAAAATGGAAATCGGCTCAGCACCCCAGGGTTCCGAAAACCAAGAGCCTGATGCCAATGGCTATAAAAAATTCTATGCGAACCTTTCTGACGAAGAGAAAAAGCAAATTGATAAAGATTTGAATTACTACGAGCTTTCGTTCGAAAATAAAGGAGGCTTAGTGATGCCAATCATCTTGGAATTTACCTATACCGATGGGGAAAAAGAAATTGTAAAAATCCCGGCAGAAATTTGGCGAAGAAATGCCGAACAGGTAACCAAGGTATTTGCTCGAAAAAAAGAAATCCAAAACATTGTGCTCGATCCATTTTTGGAAACTGCCGATGTTGACTTGGAAAACAACTTCTGGCCTACCAACCAAGCGCCCTCTCGTTTCGAGATGTTCTTGGAATCGGGCACTAGCGGAGGGGGTAACTAAAGCCTCTCGGAGTCTATAAAAAAATCGGTGTAGAACTTTACTACACCGATTTTTTTTTGCGTAAAGAGGAAATACTACGCCTGTGGCGGTTCTTGATTGTTTATTTTCTTTCCCAGTAGTTTCTTCAGAAACCCTTTCTTTTTTTTATTTTTTTGTTGTTTGTTTTTCAAAATACCGGCAAAAACTCCCCCCACGGCTTTTCCTATTTCAAGGATTTCGCCGGCTTTCGTACCTTCCAATTCTTTGCTCACTACGCCCAACGCCGCTTTCCCGAGCGCTTCGCCTACGGTAGTGCCTGCGCTAAATGTATCAGCAGGAATCCCTAATTCAGCAAATTTTTTATCCAACCCCGATTTTTCTAAAAAGTCAGAGGTAATTCCTTCAGAGGTAAGGGAGCTTGCCATTTCTACGTACTTATTTACAGCATCGTACTGGGCATCGCTCAACAGTAACGACGACTTCAGCATGGCAACTTCTTTTACTTCGTCGGGGGTAAATTCGCCATCGGCTTGTACTAGCTTTAAAATATCGGCTACGAGCGAAAACTTCAGGTCGGTTTCTTTTAAAGTATCGAGTGATGCTTCCACATCAGTATCATCAGGAGTATATAGTGCGTTCAATACTTGCATTTTAGGTTTAAACGAAAGCTGGCTGTCTTTACACATTTGCTCTACCAGTTGTGCTTCCTCGTCGTCAACTTCGCCATCGGCAAGAGAAAGTGAAGAAAGAACCGTCAGATAAGCAGCGCGTTGTTCTTCCGTGTAATTTAAAAGGGGATTATTTTCTTCCATATCGGTATTGTTTAAAAGTTCAAAAACTCTTTCAATATACATAACACCACGCTTTTCACACAGCAACTTTCTACAAGTTTCGCAGGCAAACTACGCTTCTTTATACCGATTTTAAATTAAAAAAAGGGCGAAACACTGGTGGGTTCTCTAGGTTTTACTTTTAATTCAATTCTATTATCCTAACTATTTAATGCAAGAAATTCATGGCTACTCCTGAAATCCCCAGTAAAACTCCATATGCTATTGATGTAAAGGCAGGCAAATACTTTTGGTGTGCCTGTGGCAAAAGTAACAACCAGCCCTATTGCGATGGCTCGCATAAGGGTACTGAGTTTACGCCGATAGCTCAAGAAATTGAAACTGATAAAAAAGTATTTTGGTGCGGGTGTAAACACTCTACCAATGCACCGTTCTGCGATGGCTCGCATAAAAAGCTATAGATATTTCCTTTTGTTTTTGTGTAATACACCCGTTCGGCAAATGCGCTGAATGGGTGTATTTTTTTGCATTTACCCTATTGTTTTCTACAAATCCCAGACTGCTCGGAACGGTTCACCCCAGAAAATAAGACTGTTCGCCTTGCCTGCGGAGTTGTTCACCCCATATGCCCAGCATAGGGTAGGTTTGCTTCGTACTTTTGAATAGTTGAAAGGCTGAAAAAAATCTTTTTTAATTATACAAAAACAGTAAAATAATGGCTACGCAAGCAAAAAACACTGAAAAACAAGGTTACCTCGACTTACTGAAAGAGGCGCAACACAAATTCGCCGAAACGTGGAACGAAACTTCGCAGAAACTTATCGACCGCGCTTTGGGTGAAGAAACCATTGCCGGAAAAGCAAACGACATCATCGTAGAGATGATGAAAGAACAAAAGCAAATTTTTGATGAGCTTATTGGGCAAAAAGATGTAAAAACTGCTATTGAAACTTCCCCAGAACTTCTTCGCAAATGGGTAGAAGCACAAACGCAATTTGGCCGCAAGTGGGTTGAGTTATACCAAGACGAAAGCAACAAATATTTAGAAGGTGCTCCTGAGCAACTCCGCCAATACAACGGTAAGTTCTTGGAAACTTACACTAAGTGGGAAAATTGGGTAAAAGAAAGCATTGCCCCTAAAGAAGGAGAAGAAGGACAAGCAAACCTGAAAAAGTTTGCAGAAGCTTATGAAGCTATGCAAAAATATTGGGATGGCTTGCTAACCTCTATCAAAGATGGAATCTACTCTAAAGAGGAATTCCGCCGTTTGATGCCGGTGGAAACTTATGAGAAAATTACTGAGAACATCATGGGCTTGCAGACATTTGAGAACTTCAAGAAAAACTCCAAGGAAATTAACGAGTCGTTCGAAAAATACATCGATCGCATGCGCCATGAGCTAGGTGAAGGTACAGATAAGATGATTCGCTCATCGGTTGAAAATGTAAATAAAGGAGCGGAAAACCTTGTGAACTTTTCAATTGATTTAGCAAACCGTATGCAGCAAACGTACAATCCGTTTGTGAAATTGGTAACCAATGGTAACGAGCAAGTAGTTGTAGAACGCCTAGAAGAAGCCCGCGAGACGTTCCATGTATACAATGAGAAAGCTACTAACCTCCAACTTCGCGTATATGAGGCATCAAAAGATGGACTAATTCATACAGTGGATAACTTCTGGAAAGCGTATCAAACAGAAGGTACTCTTCCCAAATTTGATGATTTCGCTTCGAAATGGGTAGAGGAGGTAAAAACGCAAATTCAAGGTGTGCTCGACTCTGAGGAATATAAAGCTATGGAAAAAGAGTTCCAGCAAGCTGAAGCAAAAATTAAAGAGAATATGCAAAAAGTGGTGGAAGAATCTACCAAAGGAATGCCTTTCGCTAAGTCTGAAGATGTAGATGCATTGAAAGCCGAGATTGCTTCGCTCAAGCAAACCATCGAGGAACTTAAAAACCATTCTGACGAAGCAGATGACGATACGAAATCAACTGCCAAGAAAACCACAACGCGTAAAACAACTGCCAAAAAAGAAACTGCTGCAAAATAAATTGCAACAGTTCAGTAGATAGGTTTAAGATTTATGTAATCCGTTTTTTACAACCAACCAGCCGTGTAGCTTTGCAATGCGGTTGGTTTTTTTGTTTATCGCACAATGGTTACCTCTACACGGCGGTTTTTAGCTCTTCCTTCGTCGGTGTCGTTCGATGCTACCGGGCGAGAACTTCCATAGCCCTTCGCCGTAATTCGTTCCGCTACAATGCCTTGAGCAACCAAGTAGGCTTTTACGCTTTCGGCACGTGCTGTTGAAAGTCGAACGTTGTCAGCTTCGTTACCTACATTATCAGTATGTCCGGAGATTTCGAGTTTCATGGTAGCATCCAATTTCATTTTGTCGGCTACGTTGTCGAGTTCTGGGTGTGAACCAGGCGTTAGGCGTTCGCTACCTGTTTCGAAGGTTACATTTTCGAGTTGAAAGGTTGCCCCTTCGCTGAACAAATCGGCAACAGCAGCTTCTACGATTTCATCGTTGGCAGGTAATACCAATACATTATCAATATAATAGAAAATATTGCTGATATCAGCAGCTACGCCTAACCCCTCCATTTTGGTTTCTCCGGGGCTATAAAAATTACCGATGGTCAGAAAGCGCATGGGCTGTTTTGGAGAAAAAATCCCTGATACTTTATGCCATTTTTCTTCCGGCGTTTTGATAATTCGCGATTCATTAATTTGAGGAACTACCTGTAACGGTGCTTGCTCTAAACTAAAGGGCTGGCAATTGACCGCATTGCTTGAAAAATACATCCCCAAATTATTGCAAGCCGCTTTTGCATCGGGGCTAAGCGCCACCCAAAACTCTGCATAATAGCGCTGGTTAGGTTTTAAGGGGGTTTCCAACTCCACAGTTAGATATTGGTATGGGTGCAAGCCTACCATCACATCGCCCGATTTTGGCACAGGGCTTTCTGCAAATGGCAACCCTTTGCTCACTTTGGCATGGTCGAAAGTTCTAGTTTGTGGTGCTGCCTTTTTTACGGGCGCTTTCCAGGGGAATGCCATGTGTTCAAAATCGCCTTGGTCGTCGCAAGTGCGGCAAGGGTTGGCTTCTACTTGTTCAAAATCGGGGTTAGGCACAAAGTTTTGCGCTTGGGCATAGTATGCCAACATCCCCGCACAAAGGAATACAATTACTTTTTTCATGGTAAAATGGAAAATTAAGGACGGGACTCCCATATCGTTTTAATGGAGTTTTTTAAAATGAATTCGTGCTAGTAAAGGAATATTCGCTTTAAAAAACAGCTATGTGTTTTCTTTGAAGTGCTAAAATAAGAAACTCAAAAAGGTTCTGGCTACTGAATACTTTATATTTAATAGTTAGAAAATAAAGAGGCTTACCCTCTTTTTGTTTATATAAAAATTGATAACCTTAACTTATTTTCCACAACTTATGTAAGTATGCTGCGCCTTGTCTTGTCATATACCTGCTATTTAAGCCTTATATGGATTTTTTTTTCTTGCCAACCTTCAACCCCTGCACACCAAACTATGGAATCTTCAACACCTCCTCGCTCACAAGAAATGCCTGCGTTTCCTAACGATGCCCACAGTTTTGCACGCCCCAACCAAGCAGCAGTACGGCATCTGTCCTTATCGCTCGTGGTCGATTTTGAAACGCAACAGCTGCAAGGCATCGCTACTTGGCAGGTAGAAGCCCAACCTGGCGCCGTTCTTTTTTTAGATACGTATGCGCTTACCATCCAAAAGGTAACTGATGGTAAAGGAATGCCTCTTGCATTTATGCTTCACGAAGCGATTCCGCACTTAGGAAGTGCGCTCGAAATTACCTTGGGTGATACAGAGTCTGTTTCCATTCACTACACTACAGCGCCCGATGCTCCTGCCATTCAGTGGCTAACTCCAGCACAAACGGCAGGGAAACGCCATCCTTTCATGTTTACACAATCGCAAGCAATTTTAGCACGTAGCTGGGTTCCTTGCCAAGATAGCCCCGGCGTTCGGTTTACTTATAATGCTGAGGTTCGAGTGCCTGTGCAGTTGCTTCCGCTCATGAGCGCGGAAAACCCGCAACAACGCAATGAAGAGGGGACATATCAGTTTAAAATGGAACAGCCCATTCCTTCGTATTTACTAGCATTGGCAGTAGGCGACTTACAGTTTCAGCCACTTGGCGAACGTACCGGTGTGTATGCCGAGCCGAGCACCCTGCCTAAAGCGGCATACGAACTTGCTGAAACTGAGCAAATGTTATTAGCTGCTGAAAAACTCTACGGACCCTACCAATGGGGGCGTTACGATGTGCTCATGCTGCCTCCTAGTTTTCCGTTCGGCGGGATGGAAAACCCTCGGCTTACGTTTGCTACACCTACCATATTAGCCGGCGACCGTTCACTAGTCTCCCTTGTTGCGCATGAGTTGGCGCACTCTTGGTCGGGTAATTTAGTTACCAATGCCACCTGGAACGATTTCTGGCTGAATGAGGGGTTCACCGTTTATTTTGAGTTGCGAATTATGGAAGAAGTCTATGGAGAAGACTTTGCCGATATGCTGGCGCTAGTAGGCTATCAAGACCTACAAGCTACGCTTACTTCGATGGACTACTCCGAAGATACCCAGCTCAAACTCAACTTAGAAGGGCGCAACCCCGACGACGGCATGACCTCCATCGCCTACGATAAAGGGTATTTTTTCCTTCGACTTATTGAAGAAAAAGTAGGGCGAAAGTGGTGGGATAAATTCTTACAAGAATATTTTGAAACCTATGCATTCCGATCGGTAACTACCGAATCGTTCTTAGATTTCTTACAAAACCGATTGTTGTATAAATACAATACAGCCACCGAAGAAATACAAATTGAAAAGTGGGTGTACCGAGCAGGGCTGCCCGAAAACTGCCCCAACATCGTTTCGGGGCGTTTCCAACAAGTGGATAGCGTACGCCATGCATTTTTAACCAAAGGATGGATAACCCAGCAAGAGTGGGCTTACCAAGAATGGGTCTACTTTTTAAGAGAACTTCCCCACCCACTTTCGTATGCAAAAATGGAGATTCTCGACCAACAGTTCCAGCTTTCCAGCTCTGGCAATAGCGAGATTTTATTCGAGTGGCTTATGCTCTGTATTTCTTCAAAATATGCACCAGCATACCCTCAACTCACAAAATTTTTAAGCCAGGTCGGTAGGCGAAAATTTATTGCTCCTCTTTACCGAGAAATGATGAAACAACCCACCTTGCAATCTTTAGCAAAACGTACTTATCAAAATGCTCGACCCAATTATCATTTTGTAAGCACGCAAACTATCGATAAGATTATGCAAGCACACCATCCCCAAACATCTTCTAACTAATACCCCATGTCTGCTACCAAACGAACATATTTTTCTCTATTACAACTCAACAAAAGTATTCGTAACCTTATCGAAGGGATTCAAAAAACCTTTTGGGTAAGTGCAGAAGTATCTCAAGTTCAATACCGAAATCATATTTACTTAGAATTGGTGCATAAACAAGAGGATAGTGTAGTAGCCAACAACCGCGCACAGATTTGGGCAAACCGCATTGAAAAAGTACAAGAACAAGCAGGCAATAATCTGGAGGCACTCTTAGCAGAAGGTAACAAAGTGTTAGTAGAAGTGCTGGTTACCTATCACGAAGTGTATGGACTTTCGCTTAACATTCTTAATATCGACCCAAGCTTTACCATTGGCGAGTTGGAACAGCAACGGCTTGCGACATTAAAGAAATTGGAAGAAAACGGCTTACTTACCCTACAACAACAGCTTGCCGCCCCTACCGTACCCCAAAGGCTTGCAGTAGTATCTTCTGCCACCGCTGCCGGCTTGAGCGATTTTTTGCATCAACTTAGCCACACACCACAAGGCTATGTATTTCACATTCACTTTTTTGAAGTCGCCGTGCAAGGTAACCACGCCACCGCAGAAATTGTACAAGCCCTGCATACCATTGAAGAAAGTGCCCATTTGTTCGATGCCATCGTACTCATTCGAGGAGGTGGAAGTCGTCTCGACTTGGAAGTTTTCAACCAATATGCAATCGCTGAAACCATTGCCCAAAGTTCCCTGCCGGTTTTTACCGGAATTGGGCACCAACGCGACCAAACCATTGCCGATAGCGTGGCGCATTATTCACTGAAAACGCCAACCGCTGTAGCAGAACACTTAATCCAGCAGTTTGAACAATTTGATGCGCTTCTAGCAAAATCTACAGAAACCATTGCCCAAACCGTTCTATCTACGTTACACGAAGAAAAGGAGCTACTCACACAGTACGAGTATCATTTACAAACCATTATTCGCAATCGTGCCGATGCTGCCAAACAGCAGTTACAAAGTATTCAATGGGGCATTCGGCATAGTGTTTTGCAGCAATTGCTCACAAAAAAACACCAGCTCGAACGACTTGAGCAACAGCTATACCACTCTATACCGAGTTTTTTTGAAAAGAAGGGCTACTACCGAGTACGTAAAGGACAACAAGTGCTGTACCCTAAACAACTGCTAGTGGTTGGCGATCGGCTCATTATTGAAAGAGAAGGAGAACAAATAACTGTTCGAGTAGAAGAAGTGAAGTCTCTTAATTGAATGCTACATTCAGAATATCTTATGCTTTCGTACTACCTAAGGAACGAATTTCCATGGGAAACACATCTTTTGTTAACCAAGGCAAAACTCCTCGTACAAAACCCTTAACATAGCATATTAGAAGGTGTTTAGGCAAAACTTGCCGGAAATTCTAGAAAAAAGATTGCGCCTCCTTCGGGATTGTCTTCATGCCATATTTTACCCTGCATTGCTTCCACATAGCGCTTGGTAATGGAAAGTCCAAGTCCAGTAGACGTTTCGCCTGCGGTAGGCTTCGCCGAAAGTTTTTGGAAACGTTTAAAAAGCAAGTTGCGTTCTTCGGCACTGATACCCGGACCTTGGTCAATTACCCCAATGCGAAGCGTCTCGGAGGATGATTCCAGCATTTTTACCCACACCATCGACTTTTCAGGAGAAAACTTAATAGCATTCGAAATCAGATTTTCCATTACCTGGATAAAGTAGTTTTCATCGATGGTAATAGTGCATTTCGGCAACAATTCCGACTGTATCGAAATATCTTTCTTATGTGCGGCAACTTCAAAAAACGTAATGGTTTTTTGTAACACAGAAGCTACCTCTACCTGCTCAAACTTCATATTAATTTTTCCCGAAATTGCCTCGTTCACATCTAATATGCGGGTAATCATGTTGGTGAGCCGATCGGCAGATTCCAACAGTTTATCGAGGTGTATAGCAGCCTCGTTGGTATCTACACTCATGGTGAGTTTAGCAAGGTTGGCAAGCCCTTTAATTTGGTTAAGCGGGCTTCGCAAGTCGTGGGCAACCACACCGATTAGTTCATCTTTTTCTGCGTCCAATTTTATCAATTCTTCGTTTTTGAGTTGCAACTCATTTTTTTGTTGTTCAATAGCATTCGTGCGGCGCTCTACTTCTGCTTCTAAATGAGCATTCACCTCTTGCAGTTCATTGACTAACTCATGATTATCCGCTTTGAGTTGCCACATTTCTAAAGAACTTTCAATCGCATTGAGCATTTCTTCTTCAAGCCATGGCTTTGTAAGGTATCGATGGATATTTCCTTGGTTGATCGCCTCGAGCACTAGGTCTATTTCAGCATAGCCCGATACAATCATTCGGCTAACCTCGGGGGCTATGCTGAGTGTCTGCTTGAAGAACTCGATTCCACTAATGCCCGGCATTTTTTGGTCTGAAATAATAAGCTGTACTTCCCAATTACGCAGCAATTCTAGCCCCTCTTCTGCAGAGTGCCCCGTGATGATATCAAAACGATCTTCGAACAACAGTTTGAAGGTACGTAAGTTTTCGGCATCATCATCTATATACAAAATAGTGTAAAGGCTTTTATTCATGCTTTTCGCAAATTGTTATATAATATTATACTAAAAGTAGTGCCAACTCCTACACTAGATTCTACGGTAAGCGCTCCGCCATGTTGTTCGATGATTTCTTTAGAGATAAATAGCCCTAACCCAGTACCGCCGTTGTTGTGCTTGGTTGTAAAAAAAGGCTCAAAAATAAGACTCAGTTCCGATTCGGGAATACCTCTCCCATTATCAGTTACAGAAATAGTGAAAGCATCTTCACACTTTTGCGTGATTATCCGGATGTACTTTTCTCCTTCTTTTTGTTGTAGTTCTTCGGCAGCGTTTGCTAGTAGGTTGAGCAGTACTTGGTTCAGTTTATCGGGGAAACATAGCATATCAGCCTGCGTGGTAGTTAGTTGCTTTTCCACCCGAATTTCCCTCAGATTATGTTTTAATACAATAAGTGTTGCCTCTATACAATCGTGTACGTTCGCTAAAGTGGGGGTATCATTGCTTTCTCGCACAAAGTCTTTTAATCCTTTCACAATAGCGGTAGTCCGAGTTACCCCCGTACGGATATCCTGCAATAAAATTTCTACCTTTTGCCTTTCTTGAATGGCGGTTTCCTCATCGGTAGCTTGCAGGTAGGCTTGCAATTTACGGTCGAGTGCTTGAATACCTACAGCGATGAAATTAATCGGATTGTTGATTTCGTGTGCAATGCCTGCGGTGAGCAATCCTACGGATGCCATCTTTTCGGATTGTAGCAGTTGTTCTTTCAGGTATTTTATTTGCGTTTGCTTGCTTTCAAGGGCTGACTGTGCTTCTTGGAGAGCGGCTTGCAACTGCTGAAATGCTTCCTCTTTTTGTGAGAGTTGATGGGTGGTATCGCGGCTTTTCAGTTGGTGATATTTTAAACGTATGAACAGGTAAATTGCCACGAGTCCCATGCAGATTGCTCCCACTATAAATTGCAACCAAGGAGAAAATAACAACGAATAACCGGGTTGTTCCATCGCAATTACTCATTTCTAATGTAAAAGTAGGTTTCTTTTTTTTGCTTATCGTCGTAAGTAACTAGCTCTGCATTTTTGAAAGTTTCAAAGTAACTGAGTAAGCCAAAATCGCCTCCGCAAAATAGTGTATGCAATGCTATAAGGCTCCAAAGCGAAAAACTCCACAGCATTGGCACAAAAGGTAATGCTACGAGCGATAACGCCGATATAGTAACAAATGGCGCAAGTGCTACAATGGAGAACTCTTTGCGATTTGCCACAAACTGATCTGCCATTGCCATAAAATAAAATTTACGCCAGTTGGCATCGTAACTCGTATGAGTTGCTCCTTGCAAACGATACGCTACTGCATGTACCCATTCGTGAAATGGGATGAGTAAAAACGCTCCAATCACTCCGTATCCCATGTGGGCAAGAGCTTGGCTCCATGTGTAGGTGTCTGCTACGGAAAGATAGGCAAACCATCCTATTAACACTACCCATAGCAGTGCGTTTAGTCCATTGTAAATCCATACAGGTGTATTCGACTTTTTAAGATACACCTGCATGAATTCCATGATTTCCCCATGAGGAAGGGTATCGTGAAGCCGATACCCTTGCGCCTCGAGTTGATCTGGCAAAATTTTCATTTAGGGTTCAATGGTAAACTCTGTTGAAAGACCTTCTTGTGCGTTTGTCCCTACCATTACGCTAAAGGCACCCGGTTCTACTACGTATGTACCATCGGGCATAAAAAAGCCCAATTCTTTTTCGGTGAGCGAAAAGGTTACCGTTTTTGCCTCCCCGGCTTTCAACATCAATTTTTCAAACCCTTTCAATTCTTTGACGGGGCGAGCAATGTTGGCGGCTTGGTCGTGGAGGTAGAGTTGCACTACTTCTTCCCCATCGCGCTCACCGGTATTTTTTACGGTTACACTCACTTTTATATCGTCGGGGTTACTACTATCCACTTTCAAGTTCTCGTAGGCAAACGTCGTATAGCTCAGCCCAAAACCAAAAGGGTATAGGGGAGCATTTTCTTCATCGATATAGTGCGACCAAAACACCTCAGCTTTCGGGCCAGGCCGTCCGGTACGAAGGTAGTTATAATACAAAGGAAGCTGCCCTACTGCACGGGGGAAACTCATGGGTAGTTTTCCGCTCGGATTGTACTTTCCGTAGAGCACCTCGGCTACGGCATTGCCAGTTTGTGTGCCAAGTTGCCATGCTTCCACAATGGCTTTTACCTTCGGGGCTACGTCGGTGAGTACGAGTGGCCTGCCGTTCATCAGCACTAATATTGTGTTTTCGTTCTTTTCGGCAATCGCATCGAGCAGTTGCTGCTGCAAGCCTGGAAGTCCTAACTCGGCGCGGCTTCGCCCTTCTCCACTTTGAAACCCATGCTCGCCCATAACCAAAATCACCAGGTCAGCTTCTTCCGCTGCACGCACTGCTTCGGCAAAGCCTGTGGTATCTTCTTCGTTAATATTTACTTCGGTGATAAACCCTGTTGCACCACTATACAAAGCGGGTCCTGCTACAAATTTTAGTTCTTTCGAAAACTTCTGTAAGCCTTCTAACACCGATACTGCCGTGCTGTCGTCGGAGCCAATGCGCCAACTGCCTAGCGGACTGTTTTTGTCGTTGGCGAGTGCGCCAATCACCGCGATATTGCGCTGTGTAGAGCTAATGGGCAGAATGTTATCTTCATTTTTTAACAATACAATCGACTTTTTGGCAATGTCCAGTACTGCTTCCATATGGTCTTCGTGGTAAATGAGGGTGTCTTCTCGTTGTTCGTCGCAATAGCGATAGGGGTCGTCGAACAAACCGAGCTGAAACTTAATACGCAAAATGCGGCGCACGGCATCGTCAATATGTTTTTCGGGCACTTTGCCCTCTTCTACTAATTTCTGCAAGTGGTTGATATACGCGTACGACTCCATGTCCATATCGGAGCCGGCATTGGCAGCTAAATGTGCTGCATGTGGTAAATCCTGAGCAAACCCATGGGGGATCATCTCGGCAATAGAGCCCCAATCAGAGACTACAAAGCCCTGGAAATCCCACTTGCCTTTCAGAATGTTACGTTGTAAAAAAGCATCGCCTGTGGCAGGGATTCCATTTAATGTGTTAAAAGCATTCATGAACGTTGCCACATTGGCATCGATTGCCGCTTTGAATGGAGGTAAAACTACGTTGTACAACGTGCTCGTCCCGATATCTACTGTATTGTAATCGCGCCCTGCTTCGGCAAAACCATAGGCGGCGAAATGCTTCGCACAGGCGGCAATGGTGTTTACTGCCGAGAGGTCATCTCCTTGAAAACCCCGTATACGCGCTATTGCAATTTTGCTTCCTAAGTAAGGGTCTTCGCCGGCACCTTCCATTACGCGTCCCCAACGAGCATCGCGAGAGATATCGACCATAGGAGCGAACGTCCAATTGATTCCCAGGGCTGCTGCTTCGGTAGCCGCTACCTGCGCCGAACGCTCAATAGCTGCTAAATCCCAACTGGCAGCTTCAGCTAGGGGGATGGGTGCGAGTGTTTTGTGCCCATGGATTACATCATACCCAAAAAGCAATGGAATACCCAAGCGCGATTCTTCCACCACTAACTTTTGGAGGGTGCGGACGTTCTCTACGCCCCGCACATTCAGCACTGACCCCACTTTGCCACTTTTCAAGTCATCGTACTTTTTCTTGGCGTTGCCTTCTTCGGGTACAGGGCCGGTTACTTCCCAAAAGCCGGTATATTGGTTCATCTGCCCAATTTTTTCTTCCAAGGTCATTTTTTCTAACAGCTCCTCTATTTTCTTTTCTGTGGCTTCGTCTTGGCTGTATGCATTCATAAAGAGGAGTTGTAAAAGGAGGGTTATTCCCGCGAATATTTTTTTCATAATCTTATAGTATTTGTGGTGTAGTATTAAGTTTCCTTTTAAAATTAAAGATTATTTAGGGGTTTTAACCCTATGCATTCTTAAAATCGCATCAAGATTTGTGTGAAAAAGAGTTTTCCCTGATTTAATCATCTTGATTTCTAAAGGTTTATCAGGACACGTTTTTCAGTAGTAATTCGCTTTATTAGTTAGTTTTTAGGTTACAGAGATGAGCTCATCAACCCCCAGCTTATGGCAGCACCGCATTGCAGTGGCTACCTTCTTTTTTGTGAACGGATTTCTGTTTGCCAATTGGACCTCGCGGCTACCCAGAGTGCAACAGTTCTTTGGTGTTTCCAATGCCGAGCTTGGTTCGTTGCTGTTTGTATCGGCAGTAGGTGCCGTACTTGCCATGCCTTTTGTGGGGTGGCTCACTACTCGCTACGGAACGCACCAGATTACCCGCATTTCGGGGCTAATTTTTTGCGCATTAGTCCCTTTATTGCCTATCACTTCGATTGTATGGTTTGCCAGCTTTATTTTCTTCAGTATTGGGTTTTCTGTAGGCTCGATGGATGTTTCTATGAACGGACAAGCCGTAATGCTAGAGCGGCTTTGGAAAAAATCGATTATGTCGTCGTTCCATGCTTTGTTTAGTATCGGGATGGCATTAGGCGCCCTCAGCGGAGCTTTGTTTGTGAAAATCGGAGTCGATTTACAAGAGCATTTCCTTGTAGTAGGTGTACTCGGGTTCATCGCCGATTTCATTGCATCTTTTTTTTTAATTACCGAAGCTCCTAGCCACGAAGGAGGAGGAGGACATTTCCGTCTGCCTACAAAAGCTATTTTGCCTATCGGTTTTATTGCGTTCTGCGGCATGACCGGCGAAGGCGCTATGGCAGATTGGTCTGCCATTTTTATGAGTACCATTGTTGGGGCAAGCGAAGCATTTAGCGCCATTGCCCTCGGTACTTTCAGCGCTGCCATGACCCTCGGCAGGCTTTTCGGCGATTTTTTCACCATGCGGTTAGGGAAAGCTAAGTTGTTGTTGCTCGATGCAACCCTAGCTCTTTTCGGGCTGATGCTCTTGCTCAGCGTAGTACACCCATGGGTTGCGTTGTCGGGCTTTTTCCTTATCGGGATTGGGCTAGCAACCGTAGTGCCCATCATTTACTCTACTGCCGGCAATGTAGAAGGCATCCGCCCCAGCGTGGGCATTGCCATGGCAACCACTATCGGCTATTCTGGCTTTTTTGTAGGTCCTCCGACCATCGGGTATTTAGCCGATTTGTTCAACCTACGGTGGGCATTCCTTTTTGTCCTCTTTTTATTTTGTGTGATGCTTTTTCTTATCTTCCTTCAGAAAAAACAAGGGAAATTATAACGACTAGCTATGATTTGAACTTTGGTCGTGGGGTAGAATTGCGGGATGTGGATTCACAGCCTTTCACTTTTTCAACTAGGTTACGTAACTTCTTGCTGGTAGGGTTGTTTTACCAGCTCCATTGGGGCCTGCTATCACGTAAAGATTCTTCATGGGTCATAATTCATGTGGTTAAGCAATATATTCGCTTTGCACAAATTCACCCCAACAAGACTAATACGGTACGAGGATTTATAAAATTTGATTTAATTGATTCTGAAGAATGTGTACGACATAAACTCCTCACACCGCTTTGCTTTCTGTTTATAAGTAAACTCAAAAATCTACTTGCTTTATGAAACGCTATATTTTATTGTTTTGCACCTTGCTATTCGGCTGCCAAAAGCCTTCTACTGAACAAACAGCTACCCAAACAGAGCCTGCTGTTACAGCAGCAGATGCCTCCCAAGAACAGTGGTTAGACCTATTTAATGGGAAAGATCTTAGCGGATGGATTCCCAAAATTAAGGGGTACGACTTGGGCGATAACTTTGCCAATACCTTTCGGGTAGAAGATGGCATTTTGAAAGTTTCCTATGATGGCTACCAAGCATTCGACAACCGATTCGGGCATTTATTCTACGAGAAGCCTTTTTCGCACTACCGCCTTAAGGTAGAGTACCGCTTTGTGGGCGAACAGATGCCCGGCGTTGGTGATTGGGCATTCAAAAACAGTGGGGTAATGATCCACGGGCAAGCGCCGGAAAGCATGGCAAAAGACCAAGATTTTCCCATTTCGCTCGAAGCGCAACTGCTCGGCGGTAATGGCACCGATGCCCGCCCCACTGCAAATTTATGCACACCAGGTACGCATGTTGTCATGGGCGACTCCCTCGTGGAAGAGCATTGCATTACGGCTACCGAAGCTCCCACTTACCACACTGAAGATTGGGTAACCATGGAAATTCTAGCCCTGGGCGATTCGCTGTTACAACACATCGTAGAAGGGAACGTAGTGATGGAATACCAAAAACCCACTGTAGGCGGCGGTGTGGTAAACCAATACCACGAATGGGCAAAAATAGATGGTACGCCTATCGTGGGTGGGAGCATCTCGTTGCAAAGCGAAAGCCACCCGATTGAATTCCGTTCGGTAGCCTTACTCAACTTAGAAGGATGCACCGATCCGAAGGCACTGAACTATAAATCGTACTATGTAAAATCGGCAAACGATCAGTGTGTGTACGCAGCCGAAAAGTGATAAGCCAAACTGCCTTATTTGTCTAATAAAAAAGCGATAATGGCACGCATAAGAGCCGCTCGCTGAGTAGCATCGGTAACGGTTTCAAACGGAAAACCCAGGGCTACTATGCCATATTGCTGCTTGTAGGCAATCCCTGCACTTTTGCTGTTTGCATACCGAAAAATGGTATGCCCTTGCGGAGTTGCCGGTTCAAGAGCGTCGGGCGCTTCGACTTTGTACAAGGTATCGGAAAATTCTGTGTTAAACTGAAACGATGGGAGATGTCGGAATGCCTCGTGTACAGCTACGACCTCTCCCTGTTTGCTAGCGTGGTTGGTACGCCATTGCATTTGTAAAACTTCTTTGGCAAAGCGTACATCGGGGTGCTCTTTGGGTTTGCCCTCGGCTAAATCGGTACCAATGTAGGCCCCGGAAACTAACAGGCTTCCCCCTTGCCGAGTATATGCTGCCAAAGCCTTTTGCACTGCTTCTGGAAATACTCGAAAGCTCGTATCGGCAAGGTACTTTGGCGATGGGGTGCTTTTTTCCTCACCAGCAATCCAATCGAGCAGTGGAAAAGCACTCAAATCAATGCGCTGCGCGGCTACGGCTTCGTCGCTTGTGGAAGCAATGTTCAGCCCTGTTTCCCGAAGGGCTTCGGCATGGACTGCCACAAAGTTGAAAGTATTACCGGCAATCACCTGCGTTTCGTAGTCGGCATGGCTAGCACCGTGTCCGGGGGCGTCGTCGTCGAGCCAAGGCAAATCGGGGTTAAAGTCGTATTGCTCCCCTACAAAGCCAAGATCGTACCGGTCGGGCACACCTTCATCTAAGAAATTTGCAAATCCCATCAGGGTTTCTGTATCGAGCGTTGCTGGAGCAGCCACTCGGTCGAATCCGTTGACTATCAAAACCGTGGGTTGTGTTGCCGATTGGTAACAAACTGCCAATTCTTCAGAAGGGAAACTCTCACCTCCTGCATTTACAGCGGTAACCTTTAAGCGATAGAGCCGCCCCTTCTGTAAATTTTTCAACGTAAAAGAGGGCTTTTCAGTAAAGGTGCCATTGTTAAACCCTTGTTGTTCTTCGGCTATATACACCACATACCCGGTAGGCTCGGCACCTGGCGAAAGAGAATCTGCAACTGGCAACCATGTAAGCGTGGCTACGTTCGGTTCGGTAAAAGTGGCTTGCAAGTGCGCAACAGGCAACGGCTGCACTTGATAGGGCATACCATAGCTATGCGCCAGATATCGCAAGATTGCCTTATAGATGGAACGGCTCACTTGAAACCGAAAGCGGGGATCTTGGGCAAATTTCATATCGGTGAAATTGTGATGCGAAAGCAACTCTAGTAAGGCAGCAGGAACGGTAGGTCTATATGCTTCGCTGTAATCCTTATCCCACAAGCCACGGCGCACCCAAGTGGAATCAAATTGTTGACGGATATCTTCCACAATTTGCGTTTGCAGCAGGTCGGCAAAATCGCGACTTGCCAATCGAGAGACGCTATCGGGGAAAATGCCCTCATCGGCTGCAGTAGAATGAATCATCAGCGTACCTACTACGGTATCGTTTCGGGTGAACCCAGCATCGGTATGGAAAGCTAGGGAAAGATCGATAGGAATGCCCAGCCCTTTTGCCTCTCTATTTTTTTGTGGGCCGAAAGGAGCACCTTTCAGATAACTCACCCATTCGCCACGGCTTTGGTAGTCGTCGCGGTAATCATTGTTTTCATTTAAATGATACACCAGCGTATCGGGGGTTCCGCTGTACTGAAAGTAATAGCGAGCCGCCTCAACAAAACGAGGGCGCTGACTCGTACTCCCCTTCCGAGCGATAGAACCCATCCCTCCACCAAAACGCACGGCATCTGCACTTACTACTTTCCCTTGCTTATCCGATTGATTGGTCAGCACTACTTTGCCTGCCTTTCCTCGATTAAAACGGAAACGCCCCAAATACAGCCAAGTCCCACCCCCTATGGTTTGATTCACCTTAAATTGAGTAATTCCTCCGCTATGGTGCACTGTATAATAGGCGGTTTCGGTGCTATTTGGCAACGATTGATACGAAACATACACAGCGTATTCCCCCGCTTTCGTAAATTGAGGTATCCACCGGATGCTATCGGTAGGCTGGAGAGCACTTTCAGTTTGTTGGTAAGAACCCAATAAAAAGGGATTTTCTCCTTCCACGTACATAGATTTTGGTAAAAATCCTGCCGTTGTATCGGTTTGCCAGCCGTTGGAAGCTTGGTAGCCAAAGGCAGGCGAGTCATTATCCACCACTACTTCCTGAGTTTGCCAATCGCGTTCGCGAGGGATGAACACCGTAGCTCCTGCATTTTCGAGCATAGGGGCAAGGTAAGGCAATACGAAACCCATCGGTAGTAAATCTTCCACGGTTTGGAAGACCCTCGCACGCTGCCACTCCCAACGGTCTAGTGTAGGCTCATAATACCACCCATGCGAATGCCATAAGGCTATGTATCGGTTTTGAAGCCCTAGAGTAATTTCATAAGGGCGGTTGAGCGATTGGCGCAGTGGAATAGGCCGTTCGGTGTTACGGGGTAAGCGTGCAGAATCGTAATCGGTCTTCTGGCGAAAAATGTTTGGAATCAGCGTATGCAGAGCACGTTGCTTGCTGTACAGCGTTAGGGTATAATCGGCAAATGCTTCAGGTAGTACTGCTTTGAATTGTTGGTGGATTTCCGCCACGGTTTGGGGGCGCATGGGCAGATAGGCGAGTATCTCGTTCATGTATAAATGAACTTCCTTGCGGTTGGTATCAATCCGTACCGATTCCCGTTTTACCGTTCCTAATATGGTGAATGTTGCATTGTATGCTACCAACAACGTATCGACTGCTGCGTAAAGCTGCTGAACCGAACGAGTTTGCGTCTGTGCACAAACCAGATGGGTGCCGATACTCGTTACACCAATGAACCATAGGATGTATTTCAAAAAGGCAGAAATCCTCATAATATCTTAAAGGAAGAGGTAAAAGAACTAGTAACTGAACAAGAAAGGATTAGGCTTTTTTATCGAGGATTGCCATCGTGATTCGGCTAATGCAAACCAGACTTTCTCCGCCTTCGGTAGTGATTTTGATTTCCCAAACGTGGGTACTTCTGCCTAAATGGATGGGTTTTGCAGTGCCTACCACAAAGCCGCTTCGCACGCTTTTCAAGTGGTTAGCGTTAATTTCCAAGCCCACACAAATTTGTGTATCAGCAATGTTGAGTGAAGCACCTACACTGCCGAGTGTTTCGGCTAACACTACCGAAGCACCGCCATGTAAAATACCGTAGGGTTGCACGGTGCGCTCGTCAACGGGCATCTTTGCCACCAATTTTTCGGGTGCCATTTCGAGCATTTCAATTCCAAGATGAGCAACAAGGTTGCCTTTCATCTGATTGTAACGTGTTATTAAGTCTTCGTGTGGTTGCATCTAAACTTCTGATTTTCTTTTGATTTAATAAAAATGTAGCGCAATTTCGCACCTTGAAAATTACGAATCAAACAACATAATTTTCAAAACACGTTTAAACATTAGGGCTTATCGTTCGATTGAATCGCTATAACATCCCTTCTGCTAACAAAAAATACTTCGCATCGTGAAAGATAAAACGTTTTATATCATCCGGCACGGAGAGACGCAGTACAACAAACTAGGTTTGGTACAAGGCTCTGGCATCGACTCGCACCTTAACGAGTTAGGCAACCAACAAGCTGATGCTTTTTTCGAACATTTTCGGCATATTTCGTTCGATAAAGTGTACACTTCGCATTTAATCCGCACGCACCAATCGGTTGCCAAGTTTATCGAAGCCGGATTGCCTTGGCAACGTTTAGAAGGGTTGAATGAAATCAGTTGGGGCTACAAAGAAGGGAAGATTATCACAAACGAAGACGATACGCAATATTACGAAATGGTGAACGGCTGGAAACGTGGCGAATACCACCATAAAGTGCGGGGCGGCGAAAGTCCCCTTGAGGTGCAAAAACGGCAGCGCACAGCTTGGAAATATATTATGGCGCACCCTTCGGAAACCAATGTATTGGTTTGTATGCACGGCAGAGCAATGCGCATTTTATTATGCTTGTTATTGGACAAAGAATTAAAGGATATGGACGATTTTTCGCACCATAACTTATGTTTATACCAAGTAGCATATACCGCAAAGACCCATAAATTTAGTTTAGTATTGAAAGATTATACCGAACATTTACGCGATTTGCCCACACCCAATACCGGGCTGAGCTCTTCAAAAGTTAAATAGTAGATAACAGATAAATTGTAGGAATTTTATGCAAGTTGGGCACTGCATCTTTTTTCCACTCTGCTACAGTTTGCGTTTTTAAAAATTGTTGGCTACTATCAAGCCCTGCCGCTACACAAAGTGCCGTCTGTGGTTGGCAGTGTGTAAGTAAATCGGCCCAAAGAGCTGCATTCCGATAGGGTGTTTCCATGAATATTTGCGTTTGCTTCCAACGTGTAGAAAAACTCTCTAGTTGTTGAATAGCCTGTTGCCTGGCTTTTTTATCTTGGGGTAAATAGCCATGAAAGGCAAATTGCTGCCCACTGAAACCCGAACCCATCAGTGCCATAAAAATGGAAGAAGGTCCCGGTAGGGGTATCACGGTATAATTTTGCTGATGGGCATATTGCACCAGCAAAGCACCGGGGTCGGCAATGCCCGGGCACCCTGCTTCAGAAATAACGCCTACCGAGCTGTTAGCAGGAATTTCCATAAAGTAGCCGGCAATTTCGCGCATGGGAGTGCGCTTGGTAAGCCGAAACAACACGAGTTCTTGCACGGGTTTACCGGTTTCTAACGAGCTGATAAAACGGCGAGCGGTACGTTCATTTTCTACGAAATAGTACTGCGTATTTCGAACGATTTCTTTAAACGCCTCAGAAAAAAACGGTAGGGAATGTTCGCCTATGGGGCTCCGAAGCAGGTGAATCGTCATGCTTAAAATTAATCTTTCTCAAAAGATATTTACAACGTGTTTTTGCAAGGATTTCATTATTCATTATTTGTTAAATATAGCATAGAATATACATATCAACAGTATTCTAATTTTGAGAATCTTTTACTAATCAACTAACTGACACTTTAAACTCAATGGATTACGTGTTAACGAAATATCATAGAATTACCCCTTTGAAATACCTGGTACGAGTTATCTTGATAGCTACCTTGCTATTTTTTTTCCTTGTATCGCTTGGGCTGATAGGAATTAATGCAAAAATGCTGGGGGCAGATGTACTAAACCAAATTACCAACGCTACTTCCAACCCTTTCATCGGACTGTTTATCGGGCTTCTAGCCACTGCCATTCTACAAAGTAGTTCTACCACCACTGCCATTATTGTGGCAATGGTAGCTTCCGGAACAATTTCTTTATATAATGCCGTGCCCATAGTAATGGGCGCCAATGTAGGCACTACCATTACTTCCTTAATCGTGGCTTTGAGCCACATTACCAGAAGGCATGAATTTGGAAAAGCAATTGCCACGGCAACTTCGCACAGTTTGTTTAATATTTTTACTGTGCTGCTCATCTTTCCACTTCATTTTTATACAGACTTTCTAACCATTTCTGCCGAAAAATTAAGCCATTGGCTTTTTGCACACGGATTTACCAAAGGGGTTTCTTTTAACTTTTTAAAGGAATGTATTGAGGCGGTGGTGAATCCGCTCTACCATTTTTTACCCTTTAAAGGCGTATATGCCCTCGCTTTTTCGTTTGGGATGCTGTATACGTGCATCATTGCACTTACTTTTATTATTAAAGCTATCCGGATTGAAGATACAAAGCGCAAACTTGAGCAACTTATTTTTAGCAATGTAGGGAAATCGTTAAGTTGGGGGGTATTACTCACTGTGCTTATGCAGTCGAGTTCGCTAATTTGTTCGGTGGTAGTTCCTATAGTGGCTACAGGGAAAACCACTGTAAAAAAGGCGTTTCCACTACTACTTGGCGCTAACATAGGCACTACCTTTACAGCCATTTTAGCAGCTTTTTCACGTTCTGAAGCTGCTCTAAGCATCGCTTTCGTGCACCTATTATTCAATTTACTAGGCGTATTTTTGGTGTTTATCATCCCCAATATGCGCAACTTAATCGTATATGTTGCCCGAAAAATTGGCTACACTACAGCATGTTATCGGTTGGTGGGGTTTGCCTACATTCTCTTGGTGTTTTTCCTCATTCCGTTTTTACTCATCTTATTGAACAAAAATCATAGGTCGGTAACTAAGTACACTCCTAAGGTAGAACAACGCTACAAATAAGAACCCGTAGGTAGGATATTGGGTGCTCTCGAATAGTGATTTGTGTGGCAGAAAAAACTAACGAATAGCTTCTTTTAAAAAGACTGAAAAAGGGTAAACAGTTTTTGGTAACTTAGCTCAATGAAATCTGCTTTTGTGCGTTTTCTTAAAGCTATGAGTACCCGATTATACACCTTTTGTTTGATAGTGTTTACCCTTCTGTTAGTACGCGAAGGTGCTGGGCAAAACTATCGTTCGACGGTGTATTTAGCCGAAGATGGCCTACCAAGCAGTAACGTGCGCGATATAGCACAGGCCGCTGACGGTGCTATGTGGTTTGCCACGTTAAATGGGATAGCTCGGTACGATGGCATCGAATGGACGCGTTTTCTGATTGAAGACTACCCCCTACCCCGCAACAAAGAAATGCGCATTGTTGCCTCACCCGATAGTACCATTTGGGTCGCCGGGCATAATGGAAACGAATTTACAGTAATGCGATGGAAACAGGGGATATGGGCAGCGCTACCGCTTGCGCCCGAAGTTGCCCTAATTGGTTTGAGTTTCTTCGGATTCGACGTTTGGCAAGCGCCAGATGGTTCATACAAAATAGCCCTGGGAGTTACCAAAGTATTCGAATATAGCTCGGTAAACGATACTTGGAAAACGTACCCCTATCTACAAAAATGGGAGGGCATCTCATCGTATTCTACCAACGCTTTGTGCTACAATGCCAACGGGCAACTGTGGGCAGGTACTCCTGTGGGTTTACTTACCTACCAATCGGGGTGGCAGCAAGTACCGTTTGCAGAACAATTATCAGCAGTGGTAGACTCCTCAATACAAGCCCTAGCCTGCTCCCCCAATGATTCCATCCCGCATGTATTGGGCAAAAAATGGATTGCAAAATGGAACGGTGAATACCTACAAGCTCTAACTCAATTCTCTCGTATCAATGAGTATGTTGGTAATAGTCATTATCATTTAGAACTTACCCAAAACGGATCGCCGATTTTCAGCAAAAATTCACCTGCTAATATTGTAGAAAATGGAAGTAGTTCTCCCCTATTTTTCAACGATGTGTTGTTAACGGCTTGGTGTACCGATATAGAAGTAGACCATGAAGATAACATCTGGTTGGGCAGCGAGCGAGGTGCTATTAAATTAACACGCTATAGCTTCCGCAGCTACAGCAGCGCCAATGGCTTGCTAGAAGATGAAGTTACGGCTGTGGCACAACTTACCGATGGTAGCATGATGTTAGGGGGTAACCGTGGGTTCTCATTACTCAATTTGGCAGACAACAAAATCGAGCAGTACGCTACTACAGACCAGTTTATCATGAAAAACTACCGCATTGTGCGGATAGCTCTCCCCAATGAAAATACTGTGTACATTGCATCGAACGAGAAAGGCCTTGGTATTTGGCGCCGTGGGAATCCTATCCTGTGGAAACAGCCACCCGATGCCCCCCTGCCCCATATCCACGAAGTTTTTGAACATCAAAAACAATGGTATGCTATTAGTTTTAACACTATCTATCGAATCAACCCCAATTACAGCCTCACTAAGGTGTATGAACACCCCCACTACATCCGAAAGGTAGAAACACTTCCGAATGGCAGTACCTACTTAATGACAAATCATATCTATTCGTTTGAAGGCGATACTGCGCTGCTTGCCTTTTCGCTCTCGGAGCCTCGGCGCGAATCTATCTTTGGAATGTGCCAATGGAACGATACTCTATGGGTTGCAACCCTCAATGGCTTGCAAATGGTGAACGACTCTAACAAAATTGTTCCGATTTCGATCCAAGGGTATCAAATTCAAGATGCAATTTATGGGCTTTTGGTCGATCGGCAGAACAATTTATGGGTGGGCGGGGCTATGGGTATTTATCATTTTGAAGGAAAACGGATGACGCACTACAGCCGAAGTAATGGGTTAATCGGCAACGAAATTAACCGAAATGCGCTTTGGGAAGACGTCGATGGTAAAATTTGGATAGGAACCGACCGAGGTGTATCGGTGTATAGCTATGCTGACCGGCTTACCATACAAAAGCCTCCGCTGCTTATGCTCAAATCTATCCGCTCTAACAAAAACGAAATACAATTATATAACAACGCGCTCGTTGAACTTCCTCACCAAGAGAATACCCTAGAGTTTGGTTTTGCCGGGATTTCCTTTATCGACGAACGACGAGTCAACTACCGCTATCGGTTGGTTGGCTACGAAACCGATTGGCAAACCATGCCCTTCAATGCGCACCCGTATGTGCGCTATACCAACTTACCCTATGGAGAGTACCGCTTTGAAGTGCAAGCACGGCGCGAAGATGAACCCTGGTCGGCTTCGGTGTTTTCGCCTATGCTTCGCATTAATCGTTCGTTTATCGACACTCCTTGGTTTATTGTAGTGTTGGCTTTAGCCCTGATTGGTATCGGTTATATTGCCAATGTGATACGTGTGCAACGCCGCAACCAGGTATATCTGCATGCAAAAGTGGCGGAAAAAGTAAGCGAAATTGCTAGTTCAGAAAAACAGCTCAAACAAAAAAACGAAGAACTTACGGCATTGAACCAAGAACTCGATCGCTTTGCCTACAGCGTTTCCCACGACCTAAAATCGCCCCTCAACTCCATCAAAGGGTTGATCCAACTCTCCCGCCTTTCGAAATCGGAAGAAGAAAAGGAACAACTTTTTACCATGATGGAAAGCAGCGTGGAAAAACTCCGTAAATTTATTGGAGAGATTGAAACCTACACTCGCCAGAAACAACTGGTTTTACAGTTCACCGAAATTGCCTTAGCCGAGGTAATTCAAGAGTGCATCGAACTGGTCGCCTACGACGATGGCGCACAGTCGGTAAAAATTACGCACCATACCCACCAAGTAGAAACGCTGATTTCCGATGAGGCACAACTGCGCATTATTATCAATAATTTACTCTCGAATGCCATTCGGTATCGAAACCGTCGGGCAACACAGTCTACGGTACACATAGCAGCTACTATGCAACAAGGCATACTCACCCTTTCCGTTGCCGATAACGGTGTAGGCATTGCCCCAGAATACCTCGATAAAATCTTTCAAATGTTTGAAAAAGGGAGTTCGGATAGAAGTGGCAGCAGCGGCTTGGGGCTGTTTATTGTAAAAGAAACCGTGAATAAGCTCAATGGAACTATCGAAGTAGATTCGGAAGTGGGCAAAGGCTCTACGTTTACGGTTACTATACCTTCTAAGGAACGATAGCCTTTCCGTAGTTTTCAATCATTTTAATTGAATTGCCAGGCGTTTCTTACACGCTTACTTTTCTGCTGTCAGCTCGTTTAGGCATTTAAAGATAGAAATAGTTCAAATTAAATGCCTTTTACTTATAAACCTTACATTGTAAGTATGTTATATATTTCTTAATTCATCTTCTAACAGTTAAACATATTATTAGAATATTCATATTTTTGTGAAGTGAATTACGCTTTTTAGCGTATGGTATTTTTTTTTCACAATGGATTACTATCATTCTCAATATTGCCGCCATCTCTACCCCCTTCTCCTTCTATTGTTCATTTTATGGATACTCAACATAGGGCTCTCCTTCTCTGCTGAGGCGCAAACCTACCAACACCGTGTGTATACAGAAGACGACGGGCTAATTAGCAACCATGTGTTGGAAGTTACCCAAGCTGCCGATGGGGCAATGTGGTTTGCTACCATTGTCGGTGTATCGCGATACGATGGCGTACATTGGCAAAACTTTCCTAGCAATGCTACTACTCCTCTACCCCGCGATTCCTATGTCCAAATGTGTGCTACCCCCGATAGCTCGGTGTGGCTTTCCGGCTACTACGACGGCGCCTTCCAGGTTGTTTATTGGAAAAACCAACAGTGGAATACGCTAGCGCTGCCCTCTAATGTAAAAAACTTGAAGCGTGAGCTTCATAACTTGGCAGTATGGCAGCAAAACGGGGAAACCAAACTTGCCGTGGGAAACCATGAGGTATTTGTGTATTCTACTGTTACCCAACAATGGGAAGAAATTGTGCCTGAATTTGAGAAAAATACCGAAGTAAGCCATTTCGATTTCGCATTCAATGCCGATGGGGAGTTGCTAGCTGCTAGCCACAACGGAATACGAATCTTACAAAATGGGCGTTGGGAACCTTACGCCCCCTCGGTTAGCTATCCTACGTTGCCTATTTTGCACTTTGCCTTCTCGCCTACTACAAGCAATCGCCTTTACCTGCTAGGTGCCGATTGGCTCGGCTACCTTGAAAAGGAAGTCTTTACCTTGCTTTGGCAACGCGAGAATACAACATCACACCAAAATAAGGAGTACACAAATTTGGTTGTAAAGCATGAAGACGAAATCTACTTTAATGTAAAATCAACCTTACAAAAATGGGTAGCACAATCAGAGGTTACCCACGTTACCTTTCAACATACTTTGAGAACTAATTGGCCTACCGATATTTTGCTCGATTACGAGGAAAACATATGGGTTGCCACCAAAAGAGGAGCGGTGAAATTACGCGCTCCCATGTTTAACAGTTTCGATGCAGCACGTGGCCTCTTCCAAAAAGAGGTAAGCGCCATCTGCCAATTGCAAAATGGTGATATCCTGCTCGGTGGCAACGAAAGTTTCGCACGTTTTCGAAGTGAAAACGATATTGAGAATTTCTACATCACTGCTACTGAAAATGGGGTTAATCGGCGAATGCTTCGGTGCATGCAAGCCACCGATGGTATTATTTACTTCGCAAGTAACTACAAAGGTTTGGGTATATGGGATGGCAAATCGGAGGTAAAGTGGATCCTTCCTCCTCTCCCTAATAAAAGAAACCCAACTTCTCTCATAAAAGAAGTTTTTGAAAGAGAAGGGGAAATATACAGCGTTGGGGATCAAGTTATTTATCACTACAATAAGTCTTTGAACACTTTAGAGGAAGTAACCTCGCACCGTGGCAGTCAATTTCGCAAAGTGCAAACGCTTTCCGATGGCAAAACCTATCTGATAGGCGATTCCATCAAATTATTTGAAAATGATACCATTTTGCCCGCCTACCACCTGAGTTCGAACTACCGAGAAGCTATTTACGGGATTGCCGAGTGGCAGGGTCGTCTTTGGGTTGCCACTTTGCAAGGGCTGCAAGTAGTAGCAGGCGATTCGATCGTACCCGCACCCATCATGGGCAACACCATTGAAAATGCAGTGTACGCGCTTCTGGTAGATAGCCGCAATAACTTTTGGGTGGGTACTTCTTCTGGTATTTATTTGATTGAAGCCGATGGCGGCTTTACACACTACGATATGCACAGCGGGCTGATTGGCAACGAGCTAAACCGCAACGCACTCATTGAAGATGCTAGTGGCAAAATTTGGATTGGAACTGATAAAGGGGTATCCATTTTTGACTATGCCACACGCCAAGCGCCCCATCCTAGCCCTCGGCTTGCCCTTACCACAATCGCCACCAACCGAGGGCGAACGTTTAGCGCTGCCGAAGCCACGAGCCTTCCTTCCGTAGAAAACTCCTTAGAATTTGGTTTTGTAAGCCCCTCGTTTATTAACGAGAACCTGCTCAACTACCGTTACCGCCTGCTAAATTACGATACAGAATGGCGCTATTTCCCTTCAAATGCCTATCCATTTGTGCGCTATACTAACTTAGATGCCGGCAATTATCAGTTTGAAGTACAAACGCACCGCGACGACGAGGTGTGGTCGGCTTCGGTAATTTCGGGAAATATCACCATAGAAACTCCTTTTTTCCAAAGTCCTTTCTTTATCATTTTTATAGCACTCCTACTGACAGGAATCGGATACTTTGTACACTTATTTATTGTGCGAGGGAGAATTCGAGATATTTTGCTCAAAAAAGTGGAGTTAAAAACGCAGCAACTCCAAAAGGCTACGGAGCACTTGCAAAAGAATTATTCAGATTTACAACAAACCAATACCCAATTAGAAGAACTGAACCAAGAACTCGATCGGTTTGTGTATAGCGTTGCCCACGATTTAAAATCGCCTTTAAACTCTATCAAAGGGCTGGTTGAAGTGATAGAGTTAGCCGACTCTCCTGAGGAACGCAATCGTATGCTATCGCTCATGTTAGAGAGTTTAGAAAAACAAACGGACTTTATCGACGATTTGGAGAAATATGCCCGCAATAAGCGCAAAGCCATCGAACCTACCGAAATTGATTTCACCAAATTGGTAGAAGGCTGCATTCAAGATTTAGCCTTTAGCGATGGCGCCCAAGAGGTGCACATTACCTACACGGTAACACAAAAAGCGTCATTCGTTTCGGACTATACCCGCTGCGCAACTATTTTAAAAAACCTACTTTCAAACGGCATTCGCTACCGAAACCCCTACATCGAAAAGTCTACAGTACACATTAACGTTACAAGCGATACCGAAAAGGCAATAATAACTGTGAAAGACAATGGCATTGGCATTTCGGAGCGGCTCCTCCCCAAAATTTTTGATATGTTTGAGAAAGGGCAATCGAAGCAAAAAAATAGTACCGGGTTGGGGCTGTACATTGTAAAAGAAACAGTAGAGAAATTACAGGGTGAAATAAGTGTTGAATCAGAAGTTAATAAAGGCAGTATGTTCATTGTTATACTACAGCAATTACCCCCCCCCCGACATAGCAAAAGTTGTGCCGTTTTTTTTAATTATCTAATTATTCCCCACAAAAAAAAGGCAGCCATTGCTGACTGCCCTTTTTACACCTACTAACTACTCTACAGCAATTAATAGCGATAGTATTCTGGTTTGAAAGGTCCTTTAGCATCCACCCCAATGTATTTGGCTTGGTCTTCGGTGAGGGTATCAAGCTCTACACCAATTTTAGCAAGGTGTAGGGCAGCTACTTTCTCGTCGAGGTGCATTGGCAAGGTATATACCTTTTTCTCGTAGTTTTCGTGGTTTTTCCACAGGTCAATTTGTGCGAGGGTTTGGTTGGCAAACGAGTTTGACATCACAAACGAAGGGTGTCCGGTTGCACAGCCTAAGTTCACAAGTCTGCCTTCAGCTAACAAGATAATTTCGTTGCCGTCTACGTTGTACACATCTACCTGTGGTTTTACGTTGTAGTGTGTGCTTCCGTAGTTCTTTTTAAGCCAAGCCACGTCGATTTCGTTATCGAAGTGCCCAATGTTACACACGATGGTTTTATCTTTCATCAGCTTAAAGTGCTGCTCGGTGATGATATCTTTGTTGCCTGTAGCGGTTACTACGATATCGGCACGCGGTACGGCATCCACCATTTTTTTCACCTCGAAGCCATCCATTGCCGCTTGCAACGCACAGATTGGGTCAATTTCGGTAACGATTACGCGAGCGCCTGCTCCGCGTAGCGAAGCCGCCGAGCCTTTTCCTACATCGCCATATCCGGCAACAACGGCTACTTTACCTGCCATCATTACGTCGGTAGCACGGCGGATTGCATCAACACACGATTCGCGGCATCCATACTTGTTATCAAACTTCGATTTGGTTACCGAATCGTTCACGTTGATACATGGCAAGGGCAGTTTTCCATTTTTTTGACGTTCGTACAAGCGTAATACCCCGGTGGTAGTTTCTTCAGAAATACCTCGGATGCCATCTACCAACTCTGGGTATTTTTCGAGTACCATGTGCGTGAGGTCTCCCCCATCGTCCAGAATCATGTTCAATGGTTTGTTATCTTCTCCGAAAAAAAGCGTTTGTTCGATACACCAATCGAACTCTTCTTCGGTCATGCCTTTCCAAGCATACACGGCAACACCTGCCTCTGCCACGGCAGCAGCGGCGTGGTCTTGTGTTGAGAAAATGTTACAAGACGACCAAGTAACTTCTGCCCCTAAGTCTACTAAGGTTTCAATTAAAACAGCCGTTTGGATAGTCATGTGCAAGCAGCCGGCAATGCGTGCGCCTGCTAAAGGCTTCGACTCGCCGTATTCTTCGCGGAGTGCCATCAACCCTGGCATTTCGGCTTCTGCCAATTTAATTTCTTTGCGACCCCAATCGGCCAATGAAATGTCTTTTACCTTGTAAGGCAACTTTTTCGCTTCAATCATTACAAAATCAAATTTTAAAATTCTGAAAAAAAACGATTTTCTTTTACTGTCTTCTATATAAGAAAATATAGGGAAAGAACAACTTTACTGCCATTTCATTTTCTTAGGGCAGTAACTTGTTACAAAAATACGATATTCTGTACAACAGGATTGTTTTTAAGACGTAACGTTATGAGAAAGGCAAGGCACAAGAGGGGAAGTCTTCTATAGAGAAATCGTCGAAACGGAGGAGGCAATCGAGCCGAAGGTGTAAACCGTTTGCCTGCACCATAAATTCTTCACCATCATGCGTATATAAATTGGTAACTAACGTTTGGTAGGTTTCCGTAGATTGGTCGCTATGGCGTACGACCATTTGCACAACGCGGCGTTGTGTGGCGGCAGCTTCGAGCAAATCGTAAAACGAGCAATTAATGGGCTGATACAGTTTCATATACAGTTTGGAATTCTACTACAATTTTTTAGGGTTATAACAGTAATGCCGAATAAAAAGTCGGTTGCGGTCTTCAATTATTTCAAAAATCACAAGAAGTTATGACAGAAAGAGAAGAAAAAATACGTTGCCCAAAATGCGAATGGGAACCCGATGGAGGCGCCCACTGGATTTGTAATTGTGGGCACGTTTGGAACACGTTTGCAACACAAGGACAATGCCCCCGCTGCGGGAAAGTACATAAGCATACTTGCTGCCCGAAATGCCACAAGTGGTCGCCTCACGCCGATTGGTACGTCGATTTGCTAGGGATAAGCCTTGAAATTGAGGAAATGCTCGAAGAACCCCTGGAACCCTAAGCAGTTTTTTGAATGTCGTGGTGTATCTTCGGGGCAGTAACCTACTGTTTTGCATACGCTATGGCTTTTTCGATTGTTGGCAGTTTTGCGGGAGTTATCCACCGGCTTAAGATAGCTTCTTTTAGTTTTGGGCTTAGAGTCTGTTGGGAAATTTTATTTTGTTGTTTTGCCAATTCGCCAAAGCGAC
>CAYMYI010000006.1:55730-65017 GCA_964394585.1 uncultured Roseobacteraceae bacterium | reverse complement strand
AATTGAAGTGCTGAATAAAGATCGTGAACTTGCCCAAATGACCCTCGACAAACAAAAATGGATTTCATACCTGTTAGGCGCATTGCTCACTTTAGTCTTCATTTTTTTCTTATCGCTGTATCGAAGTTATGAGCTCCGCAAAAAAAGCCTTGTTCAGCTACAACAAAACAATGTAGAAATACAAGCCAAAAACGATGAAATCCAGGCACAAAAAGCGAGTATTGAAGCGCAGAACATGCTACTCGAACAGAAAAACCTTGAGCTCGATGCATTGATGGAAGAGAACCACCATCTTATTGGCATTGTAGCTCACGATCTAAAATCGCCCTTGAAACAAATCAATGGGTTAGTGCGAATCATCCAATTGGAAGGCGACAACCTGAAGCCCAGCCAACAAGAATGCCTCGGGAAAATTTCCGATTCTTCGGCTCGCGCCTCTGAACTCATCGGTAAAATTCTAGACCTCGATGCCATTCACGCACAGAAAAGTACGCTCGATATCCAAAAGCACGATTTAAGCGAAATGGCAAAAGAAGTCTGCCGACAGTACGAAAACGCTGCAGAACGTAAAAATCTAACCTTGCATTTAGAAGGTGCTGAAAAACCACACTGGGCATTTATCGACCGCAGCTTTGGGCTTCAAATTATGGAAAACCTGCTAAGTAATGCTATTAAGTTTTCTCCTGCTACAAAAAACATATACCTGAGGCTACATACAACTCAGGATAAGGTACGCTTTTCAGTACACGACGAAGGCCCGGGGATCAACCCAGACGACATGAAAAAACTATTTGGGAAGTTTCAAAAACTAAGTGCTCGCCCTACAGGAGGGGAATCATCAAATGGTTTGGGATTATCGATTGTAAAAAAATACACCGAAGCTATGCAAGGCAATGTTTGGTGTGAAAGTACCGAAGGAAAAGGCGCTAATTTTATAGTGGAATTATCCATTGCCTCTTAAAAGGAGGCGTATCCATTTCCCTATTGGAAAACCCAATGAGTTCTTTATTAAAAGTATCCTATCATTGCTTTTCTTTGCAGTTCAGTTGTTGAACCAAACGTAATTCTACAGGTATGAGTAATGAAGGAGAAAACGTGAAGTCACGTAACTTTTTAGAGCAAATTATTGAGAAAGATATACAAGAAGGCAAACATAACGGAACCGTACAGACCCGTTTCCCACCTGAACCTAATGGATATTTACATATTGGGCATGCCAAATCAATCTATATTAATTTTGAACTTGCCAAAAAATACAAGGGTAAGTGCAACTTACGCTTCGATGACACCAACCCCGAAAAAGAAAGCCAAGAGTATGTAGATGCCATAAAAAAAGATGTACAATGGCTTGGCTACCAATGGGATAAAGAGTGTTATGCTTCCGATTACTTTGATACACTTTACGAATACGCAAAAAAACTCATCGAAGCCGGCAAAGCTTATGTTGATGAACAACCGCAAGAAAAGATTGCTGAGCAACGGGGTACTCCACAACAACCGGGAATCGAAAGTCCTTATCGAAACCGCCCTATCGAAGAAAGCCTCGACTTACTCGAACGCATGAAAAATGGTGAATTTGAAGAAGGCTCTAAAGTACTGCGAGCGAAAATTGATATGAGCTCGCCGAATATGCAAATGCGCGACCCTGCTATGTACCGCATCCGCAAAGCAGCACACCACCGCACCGGTTCGAAGTGGAAAATCTATCCTATGTACGATTGGGCTCATGGGCAATCCGATTCTATTGAGAACGTTACCCACTCGTTCTGTACCTTAGAATTTGAGAACCACCGCCCCCTGTACAACTGGTTCATCGAACACTTAGGCATTTTCCCCTCGGCACAAAACGAGTTTGCCCGCTTAAACCTTAACTACACCGTAACGAGCAAGCGTAAACTCCAGCAATTAGTCCACGAAGGCCATGTAAACGGATGGGACGACCCACGTATGCCCACCATATCGGGGTTACGCCGCAGAGGATATACGCCAGAAGCTATCAAAAACTTTGTGGAGCGAGTTGGGGTAGCCAAACGCGAAAATATTGTGGATGTATCGCTTTTAGAGTTCTGTATCCGAGAAGATTTGAACAAAAAAGCTCCTCGACGCATGGCGGTACTCAATCCTCTCAAAGTAGTAATCACGAACTACCCCGAAGGGCAAACCGAACAAGTTCAAATAGAAAACAACCCAGAAGATCCCGAAGCCGGTACACGCAATGTTCCGTTCAGTCGAGAAGTGTGGATTGAGCAATCTGACTTTATGGAAGACCCCCCTCGGAAGTTTTTCCGATTGGGTCCAGGCAAAGAAGTCCGCCTAAAAGGGGCTTATATTATTAAGTGCGAAAGCTACGATAAAGAGGAAGCTACCGGGCGAATCACTACGTTGTACTGCACCTACGACCCCGCCACCAAAAGTGGGCAAGATACCACCGGCAAAAAAGTAAAAGGTACATTAAGCTGGGTGCCAGTAGCAGAAGGACTCGAAGCAGAAGTTCGCTTATACGATAGGCTTTTTTCGCACGAAAACCCCGATGGCGATAAGGAAAAAGACTTTAAAGAGTTTTTGAACCCAAACTCGTTGGAGGTAATCAAAAATGCTAAAATTGAACCTGCACTCAAAGGGTTTACCGTAGGTGAGCATATTCAATTTTTGCGACAAGGATATTTCTGCCTTGACCCCGACTCTAGCGAAGAATTCCCCATTTTTAATCGCACCGTTACGCTGCGCGATGCTTGGGCAAAAGAACAGAAAAAAAAGTAGGCGGGATCCCCCCTTTCATACAAGCAAAAGGCGACTGCTATCGAAACAGTCGCCTTTTTTGGATATCTAAAGCCTGTCTATTTCATTAATTGGTTACCATAGGCTGCCCTAATTCGGCAATGCTCTTTTCCGATAAATAATCGAGCACCTCTATCATTTTATCTTTCAAAAGCCCGGTTGCATTATCAAAATGGCTTAAAAACTGCTCACCTGCCGGTATATCCGTATCAATTAAATCGCTGATAACTTTTATGCCAAAAAAGGGAACTTGGAACATTTGAGAAACCCAAGCCACAGAAGCAGCTTCCATTTCTTTGATTACCGCATCGTGGGCATCAAATACTTCTTGAGTTTCCTGAGAATGATAGAGCGAATCCCCACTTGAAAACACTCCTTGTTTCAGACCTAGGTCTTTGGCAAGTTGCGAAACATCCGCAGAAGCATACCCTCCATTACCATATACATCGAACCCAGGAATAGGAATGATACGATCGTGAAAATACAGAGGGTTATCGCTCACGTACACTTCACCAACACGACCACCATGCATATAACGTCCTCCTGCGGTTCCTAGGCTTATCACTAAATCGGGCTTAAAATGCTGAATGCCTAATGTAGTGGAAAGAACAGCAGGCTGCGATCCTACGCAGTCAGTACCATGTACAGGATCTTTCCCATTTACCACCAACCAAATATCCGTATTTTGGTGTTTCTTATGAAAAATTCGCTGCGGAAGGTAATCGTTAAAAGGAGGTTGTTCAGAAAACGAAAGGGCTTGGATTAAGGGTGAAGCTTCGTGCTCCATTGCCATTACGAGTAGTATTTTTTTAATCTTCATACGGAGGAGGTTTAGCAGTACATAAAACGATTGTACAAAATTCTACTATTCTTACAGCTCATTTTTAGCTCGGTTCTTAACTTCTTGGTGCAAAAGCGTGTGAGCTGTTGATTTTATAACGATGCCACAAGTCGATTCATTGAACCTCTCATTAAAAAATACGCGTTGTTTTTACTTGTACTTATCTATTTTTACTCAACTCTTTACTTACAAATCAAAATACCCGCTATGAAAACGCTATTATACTATTCCCTGCTTTTGCTGCCCATTATTGCTATATTTCCTCAAGTATTTGCCCAAAATCAGGAATCGCAACGGATCATCATACGACTTGATGACGCCACTCCCCTCGCCCCAAAGCAATTAAAAAATGGCACGTTGTTATTCGGTACTCCCTCACTCGATTCTTTGCAAAAAGTTTATGGATGTACCCAAGTAGAGGGGCTGCATCGGTTACGGAATACCCTTACCAAACGAAACAACACTACGCAAACCCCGTTGTTGCTTACACTTACTTTTGGTAAGTCGCACTCCATAAAAACACTTTGCCAAGCCTATGAGGCATTGCCCGAGGTACTCTATGCCGAACCCGATTACTTAGGAGAAGGAGGCGGTAAACGGTTTACCCCGCAAGCACTCCCTAACGATTCGCTTTTCAGCCGACAATGGGGTCTTAAAAATGATGGCTCGTTTAACCGAGCACCACAAACTGCCAAACCCGGCGCCGATATTAATATTGAAGCAGTTTGGAACGCTACGCAAGGTAGCCCAACCATTACATTGGCTATACTCGACTCTGGTATAAAACCCGACCACCCTGAATTTGAGAACCGTATCTGGGTAAATACTGCCGAAACTCCCGAAAATGGTATTGATGACGATGGAAATGGGTATATCGACGATACGCAGGGGTGGAACTTCGCTTACGATGACAACGATATTACCGACGACCACGGGCATGGTACGAATGTAGCAGGGATAGCCGCTGCTACCGGTAATAATAATCTTGGATATGCCGGTGTAGATTGGAATGCAAAAATATTAGTTTGCAAGGTGTTAAATGAGGAGAACAAAGGATTCTACTCCTGGTGGATCGATGCGATTTTATACGCAGTAGATCAAGGTGCCGATGTAATTAACCTATCGTTGGGTGGCGATAGTTTCTCTCAGGGGCTTCGCGATGCTGTACAATACGCCATTGATAACGATGTGTTCGTGGTTGCCTGTATGATGAATGAAAACACCGATGAGCCATATTACCCTGCAGCCTACCAAGGGGTTTTTGCTGTGGGTGCGACCAACCCCAATGATACCCGGGCTTCCCCTTTCTTTTGGGACGAAGAAAGCGGTTCTAATTATGGTTCGCATATCAACCTTGTAGCTCCGGGAAACTTTATTTACGGTTTAAGCCACCTCGACAATAATAATTATGGCACGTATTGGGGCGGAACATCCCAAGCAGCACCGTACGTTGCAGGCGTAGCTTCACTAGTACGTGCGGCACAGCCATCGCTCACCATTGCCGAAATCACCGAGGCTATGCACAATACTGCCGAAGACCGTATCGGCTTTGCCGGAGAAGATACTCCCGGCTTCGATATATACTATGGGCACGGAAGGCTTAATGCAGAAGCACTGTTCAATTTGTTAGGCATTACTTCTACCCATACCCCTTTGAATACAACACTTAGTGAATTTGAGGTGTATCCCAACCCGACTCAATCGTATATACAGTTTGCTAACTTTCCTATGCATGATACAGCTCCGGTAGCACTCAAACTGATTGATATGCAAGGGAAAACCATTACTGAGTGGAAACTTACCCCTAAAGATTTGCAAAAGCCTCTCGCTTTACCCTCGACACCTTCGGGGTATTATTTTTTGCTGGTTACTCACAATTATTTGCAAAAGAATGTACCTATCTTGATTAAGTAGTCGTATATATGGTATTATCTACAATATTAAACTAAACAACATGAAAAAATATCCAGCGAAACGTAAGGGCGCTATCCATTATATTTTCGTGGGAATCCTCTTACTTCCTGTCCTTATTTTAGCCTTATATCCTCAAGCATTTGTAGCGAAACCTTGGATGCTCGCCCCTTTAATCACCCCTATGTTTATTATTATCTGGACGTACGTAGATACTTCATACGCCATTGATCAAGGGAAATTAACCTATCGCTCTGCTTTTTTGAAAGGGGAAATCGAAATCAGTAAAATCCGTGAAATTATTAAAGGGAAAACAATGTATAGTGGTATTAAACCTGCACTTTCCGGGAAAGGGTTAATCATTCGTTATAATCAGTATAGCGAAATATACATCGCCCCGGAAAACAACGAAGCGCTCATCACTGATTTATTGAGCCTCAATCAATCCATTATCGTAAAAGACCATGCTGCTGCCTAGTAGATTTCACAAATAGCTAAAAAGCGCGCTGAAATAATTTCAGCGCGCTTTTTTATCGCCTGTTTTTTTATGTTTACTTATTGAATATAACGAAAGTCGTAACCTGAGGGTATTTGGCATACCACCGCATATATAAGGTTGATTAAGTTTTTGATGTCGTCTTTGTGCGCCGATTCCACTGTAGTATGCATATATTTTAGTGGCAATGAAATTAGCGCAGAGGCTACACCATTGTTCGAGTAGGCGAAGGCGTCGGTATCAGTACCAGTACCACGCGTCGCAGTATTGCGTTGGAAAGGAATCTTATGCTCTTCTGCTACTTTGGTAATCATTTTAAGCAAGTTCCCCTGAACAGCCGGTCCATGAGTAAGCACTGGTCCCTTGCCACATTCTGTTTCACCATCACGCTTTGTATCATACATAGGCGAAGTGGTGTGGTGGCATACGTCGGTTATGATAGCTACAT
The DNA here is from genome assembly GCA_964394585.1 of uncultured Roseobacteraceae bacterium. Lineage (GTDB taxonomy): Bacteria > Bacteroidota > Bacteroidia > Cytophagales > Flammeovirgaceae > CAYUJH01. The sequence continues at coordinate 58,543 of CAYMYI010000006.1, read as the reverse complement.
CGGGATTAATGCGATTGGCTATCATTTCTGCGCCACGCAGCCCAATCTCCTCTTGCACTGAGTTTACGATATACAACCCAAAGGGCAATTCCACTTTATTTTTAAACAGTTTACGAGCTACTTGGGCAATCATATACCCCCCAATCCGATTATCGAGAGCTCGCCCTGTAAAAAACGTATCATTCAGCTCGGTAAGGGTGTCTTGAAAAGTGATATTGGTTCCCACGTGAATCCCCATTTTTTCTACTTCTTCTTTTGAAGTTGCTCCTACATCCACAAAAATATTTTCCATACTCGGTTGTGGTTCTTTCACACGGTCGCGCACGTGGATAGCTGGCCAACCAAAAATTCCTGGGATAATCCCCTTATCAGTATGGACATTCACACGCATAGAAGGAGCTATCTGATGGTCAGACCCTCCATTACGAACCACATAGATATAGCCGCTTTTATCAATGTAGTTGACCATCCAGGCAATTTCATCGGCATGGGCTTCGATCACTACTTTATAGGGGGCATCAGGGTTGATAACGCCTACGGCAGTTCCGTACACATCGGTAAAATAATCGTCCACAAAGGGTTTAAGGTATTCCAGCCAGATTTTCTGCCCTTCGGCTTCAGATCCTGTAGGAGAGGCGTTGTTTAAGTACTGGTACAAAAATTTCTTTGCTTCTTTATTCATAAGATTTGTTGAGAGTTAGTTACAAACTTGGCACAAATGCAATTGCGCCGATTAAATTGACGAACAATTGCGACAGTTTCTTCCCTTTTTTGGGTATTGCCTATCTTGTAAAACTACTAAATTGCATTGGTTAGCCCAACTGAGCACTAAAAGGCAACGGTTTACCCCAAACCTTTTGTGTTAACTCACGCCTTTTCTTTCTTTTATGAAAAGAATACATTCGAACTGAATTGAGTACATTCGTTACCATACCGCCTTTAAAAACCTAATGCTATGCGCCATTTTTCTACGCTATGGACTTTGTTGTTGCTGCTTTATACTTGCTCGCTGTGGGCTCAAGATTTTGCCCAATTAGAGCAGCAATATGGCCAACAACTCAAGGAGAAAAAGCTTGCAGAAGCTGCCCAAACTGCCATTCAAATTGCCGACAGCTACTTACAATTACCACAAGGAGAACGCAACTATAAAAAGGTAATCGATTATTACACACAAGCCATATCGCATGCAAAAAGCGCAGGAAATACGGTTTTAGAGGCTAAAGCACTACTTCGCTTAGGGCAGCATTATGGGCAGTTTAACGAAACCACTGCGCAGTCAATCAATTACTACAACCAAAGCATTACCATTTTAGAAAGAAATCGAGATTGGAACACGTATGTACAAGCAACTTCTGAACTAAGCAATGTATTTGCAAAACAAGCCAGTACAATCGGTAGTGCCATAGGGGTACTACAACGCTCGCAAAGTGCGGCAAAAAAGCATAATATTGCTATCGATGAAGAGGATTACTACCGGCGGTTTGTGGTGCTCTACCGAAAAAAAGGCGATGAAAAAAATGCCAATATTTACTTATCGCGGCTTAAACGAGGCGGGAATAGCCGACCTACGGTATCTTCTTCTACCAGTACAGATAACCTAACCCCTTCGGCAATTTCTTTTGAATTAGAAGAAGCTCGAGAGCGCGAAGAGGCTCTAAACGAACAAATAAGACGCTTGAAAGCCAACAGCCGCCAAGAAAGCAAAGAAAACCAGCAACAAATCCAGCTATTGGAAGAACAAAGACTGTTGCTTGAAGAAAAGAAAACTTCGCTCGAACGAGAAAAAGCCGTATTAGAACGAGAGAAACAAGCACAAGAAAAACTAAACTATGCCCTCTACGGAATTACCGGTCTTGCCGTATTGGTGTTAGTCATCGGATTATTTGCCTACATTGGGCAACAAAGAGCTAATAAACGCCTAACTGCAAAAAACGCGGAAATTTTATACCAAAAGCAAGAAATTGAAGAGCAAAAACATGAAATTGAGGAACAAAGTGAAAAACTGAAAGTAGAGCAGGAAAAATCAGAGAAACTGCTTTTAAATATTTTACCCAAGGCCACTGCCGAAGAGCTGAAAGAGTACGGGTTTGCTTCGCCCAAATCGTACGAGATGGTAACGGTGCTCTTCACCGATTTCAAAGGCTTTACCAAAATCGCAGAGCAGCTCACTCCCGAAAAAATCGTCTTAGAGTTAGATTACTGCTTCCTTAAATTTGACGATATCGTGGAACGCCACAACATGGAAAAAATCAAAACCATTGGCGATGCTTACATGTGTGCAGGCGGGATCCCCATTGAAAATACAACGAACCCATTCGATGCTGTACGCGCCGGACTCGAAATGCAAGAGTTCATGCTACAGCGTAAAGAAGAAAAACTCAGTAAAGGAGAAACCCCATTTGAACTGCGCGTTGGCATTCATACCGGCCCTGTAGTAGCTGGCGTAGTAGGGAAACGCAAATTTGCCTACGATATATGGGGCGATGCCGTAAATATTGCCGCTCGTATGGAATCGAGCAGCGAGGTAGGGCGCGTTAATATTTCCGAAACTACCTATGAGTATATCAAACACGAGTTTTACTGCAACTACCGCGGCAAAATCAAAGCAAAAAATAAAGGAGAAATTGATATGTATTTTGTAAACGGGCCAATAGTTTAAGATGCGCTATGCTGAAACTTTAATCTTGACGTTACCCTACTACACCCCCATTCATTATCTCTTTTAAACCGAAACTTACTTAACCAAGCAATATGGCTCTCTCAAAAATCAGAAAAATTAAAGTTGCCAGTGGAGTATATTGGGTAGAAATTCC
>CAYMYI010000006.1:0-55720 GCA_964394585.1 uncultured Roseobacteraceae bacterium | reverse complement strand
TGAAGTGGGATGAAATCGTAGAAAAGCATTATGATACTCTAGATAAAGACCCCTTCGATCAATTGCTGATTGCAGCAGAAGTATTGGGTAGAAATTCCCGATGCCGATTTAAATATATTATGTGGTTGCCCTGCCGATGCCATCAAACACTTGAAAAAACGAGGGCTGGTAGAAGCTGTTACACGCGAAGGAGTTACCTTCGAAACTGGCCCTAACGCCATTTTGCTCTCCGATGTGTTAATCCAAAATGGGAGTTTTTCGAACCTCACCGAGTTTCCGGTAATGCAAATGTTGTATTTACAAGGGAAGTTGCTCCCCAACCACCCCAACAACGACGGAACGTTGCCATTGATTATTGGCACAGAAGAACAAGTCAACTCGCAATTAAACTACATTTATCGTGGAAATTACGGCCTTACTTCGAAAGAAGAAATGGTAGACGCAGGGGTAAGCGAAGAACTTGCCGAAGACCTCATGCGCATTAAACTCTACTTTTCGTTTGGAAAAATAACCCCCCCCGAAGCATTTTTAGAGCGCTGCGTGGTAGGCAACCAAGCCAAAGAATTGCGCAACGGTGTTTCTATCGAACGCAAAGCCTTTAATAAATACGAACTAGCTTTTGAAGACGAAGCCGTTACCGTTGACCTCAACTTAAAACCAGAAGAAAAATACGAAGCACCTTATAAACTTAGCTATCACCTGTTGCCAAGAGAGTACTTTGCCGTGGTGCACTCCGGAGAAGGCAATGGCTGGGATATCAACCGACCGTGTATGTCGAGCATCGTGATGTTTCAAGGGAAAATCTACTTGGTAGATGCCGGACCCAACATCATGACTAGTCTTAACTACCTCGGCATCAGCGTAAATGAAGTAGAAGGTATTTTCCACACTCATGCACACGACGACCACTTTGCCGGCCTTACCACTTTAGCCCGTTCTGACCACCGATTTAAATACTATGCCACCCCGCTCGTACGAGCCGCCGTTGCCAAAAAGCTTTGTGCGCTCATGAACGTATCCGATGAAAGCTTCGATACCTTTTTCGATATTTATGATTTAAAAACAGATACTTGGAACGATATCCAAGGGCTAGAAGTAAAACCCAACTACTCTCCTCACCCGGTGGAAACCACGATTTTCTTCTTTCGGGCACGTTGGGAACAAGAGTACAAAGTATATGCCCACCTTGCCGATACAGTATCGTTTAGCGTGTGGGACCAAATTGCGAATGGCGACACTCAAAAAGGGCGACTTTCCAAAGAATGGAACGAGAAAATGAAAGCGCTTTACCTAACGCCGGTACACCTTAAAAAAATTGATGTTGGCGGGGGGCTTATCCACGGACTCGCCGAAGACTATGTGCGCGATCGCTCCGAAAAAATTGTGTTAGCACATACCGATGTCCCTCTATCACTCAAACAGCGCGAAATTGGTTCCTCCGCTGCCTTCGGAATGGTCGATGTACTCATCCCCACTTCGCAAAACTACTTAGTAGAAGCCGCTCGTACCTATTTTAAATTCTATTTCCCGGAAATCCCTGAGCACGAAATCAACTATTTACTCAACCTACCCATGCGGCAGTTCAACGCCGGTAGTATGTTGTTTAAAAAAGATGACCCTGTACGCCATGTGTACTTGTTGCTCACCGGCTCGGTAGGGTTTGCCGACTCGCGCGTAGAAGGAATTCAAACATTTTCAGCAGGCTCGCTCATAGGATTTTATAACGGATACTACGGGCAAGCAGCCTCAGAAACGTATTGGGCAGCAAGTAATATCAATGTGTTGGAAATCCCGGTGCCTGCCTATAAAGATTTTGTGAACCGACATGGCTTGTACGATGCCCTACACCGTATGGAAGCTCATATCCTTTTCTTAAAAAACACATGGCTTTTTGGCGAAATTGTATCGTTTCCAATTATGATGAAAACTGCACGTCAAATGCAAGAGACCATTGTGGAAGATGGAAAAACCATACCGCTACAACGCCAGCCAACGCTGTATTTCCTCAAAACAGGCAAAGTACGATTGCGCATAAACGGGCAAGATTCCCTCACTCTGCAAGAAGGCGATTTCTTTGGGGGCGATGCAGTTCTTTTAGGGAAACAGCATCAGCTAGAAGCAATTGTAGAAAGAGCATCTTCTTTCTATACCCTTTCTGCTAAAGCAGTACAAGAAATTCCGGTAGTGTATTGGAAGCTCCTTGAAACACACGAAAAGCGTTTGTTATCGCACTAAAAAAAAGGCTGCCCTTAAGCAGCCTTTCTCTTTTCCAAATTCGAAACATTGGCAAACTACGCAATTTCTAGGCGCAGTACTTCTAACGGCGGGCGTTGTAATACCTCGCGGCTATTGAACAGCCCAATCAGTACCGTTACCAAGGTAACTCCCAGCCAAATCCCAACGAGCGGCAGTATGGGAGGCAAGAACACTACTTCAAAACTGAAGACTGCCAATCCCCAACTCCCTGCCAAGGCTAATAGCAAACCAGTAAATGTTGCCAAACTCCCTAGCAATGCATATTCAATGGTATTAATCCATAAGATTTGTTTACGATTCCCCCCCAGCGTTCGCAAGATTACGCTTTCTTGAATGCGTTGGTACTTGCTAATGGTAACGGAACCGACTAGCACCACAAAACCCGTGATGATGCTAAACAACGACATGAACTGAATGACAAAGCTAATTTGACTCAAGACCTCATCGACAGTAGAAAGAATGAGCGATAAATCAATTACCGAAATATTAGGATGGGCTTGTACTAATGCCTTTTGGAACTTTCCCGATTGCCGCTTACTTTCCGTACGGGTCATAATCACATTAAACTGTGGGGCTTCTTCGAGTACACCAGCAGGAAATAAAATGGTGAAGTTGGTTTGTACCCGTGCCCAATCTACTTCGCGAACATGCCCTACGATGGTTTCGAGCAACATGCCTTGTACATTAAATACTAACGTATCACCTAGTTTGGCATTCATTCGGTCTGCTGTGCGCTCTTCCAAAGAAATATACACCGGGTCGCCAGGTTGCTCTACACGCCCTTTCCATTCGCCAAGTAGGCTAGTTTCCGAGGCAATCAAACTATCGCGATAGGTAACCCGAAACTCGCGGCGAAATGCCCAACGTAGCCCTTGCTGGGTACTATCTTCTTCTACTTGGCTGCGGGTTAAGCCATTCATATTATCTAACCGCATCGTTACAATTGGCACTTGCTGAATAATCGGCAAACCAAACGACTCCGTCATTTCCATTACCGCTGCCTTCTGCTTGGGTTGTATATCAAACAAAACCATATTGGAGCGGCCTTCATCTTGCCCAGAGATTTCAACTTCGGATAGCAACATGTTTTGGGTAAGCAGCAGTGTGCTAATGAGCGCTGTACCTAAGCCCACCGAAACCATCAGTGTGGTTGTTTGATTGTTCGGGCGGAACAAATTTGCCAACCCTTGCCGCCATAGGTAGCTCCAAGAAGTAGGGAAAAACGTTTTGACCAGCCAAATAAGCAAGGAGGCTACGGCTGCCAATAGCCCAAATGCTACAATGACGGAAATTGTAAAAATGGCAGCATCGATCCAATCGTTCATTTGAAAAGCCGTAAACCCAAACACAAAGACGATAATCCCTAAGTAGATTAAGTTAGGCAGATTATCACGTGCCGACGTGTCTTCATCGAAAGAAGCGCGAAGAGTCCGCAGAGGGGAAATCTTACGTACTTTACTTAATGGAATAAGTGCAAATAGCACCGAAATGAATAGTCCGGTGGTTACTCCTATCAAGTTAGCCGACCACGAAAAACGAATGGGGACATCGATTGGTAAAAAATTTCTGAATACTTCGGGTAAAAGCCACTGCAAAGCATTGCCCAAGGCAGCACCAATAAGTGCCCCTACCAAGCCCATAATACCAATTTGTAGCAAAAAGATAGAAAAAGCTTGTGTGCCCGAACCTCCTAAACAACGTAATACGGCTACGGCACTCAGCTTGCTTTTGGTATACAAATTCACTGAACTTGCCACACCTACACATCCCAACAGCAAAGCCATAAAACCGGTCAAATTCAAAAAAGTAGTAAGATTCGTAAAAATCCGACCTACATTCCGTTTGCGATCTTCTACGGTTTCTACACGGTAATCTTTATAGGCATTTTCGATATCTTCTTCAAGTTGATCGAGGGTTTCTGCTCGTTCTATGGGGTCAGTAGGTAAATCAAACAGTTTCACATAACGCCTCCATGTGTATCGGCTTCCCTTTTGCAACAAGCCGGTTTCTTCTAAATACTGAATCGGGATATACACCGGAGGTGCCACGCTCGAAAACACTTGGTTTTGTCCCGGAACTTGATCTAAATTGCCCTCAATCAAGAAAGTAACTTCCCCAATTTTTACCGAATCGCCAGGTCGCGCATTAAACTGCGAAAGCAAGGTTTTATCTACTAGCGCTTTTCTTCCTTTCCGAAACGAATCACCAGCTCCCACTGGTTGCGTTTCAAAGGAGCCGTAAAACGGGAACCCTTCGCCAATCGCCTTTACGTTTACCAAACGAGTGCCGCCGCCCTTAGGGAAATACACCATTGAAGCAAAGCTTACTTCATCGGTGTAAATACCTTCGGTACTATCGGGTGCAAATTCAGCTTGTTGGCTACGGCTATCAATCGAATAATCGGCGCCTAGCAATTCTTTCGACTGATCGTCTACGGCAGACTGCAAGTTTTCGCTAAACGAGCTAATGGCTACCAACGCAGCAATTCCTGCAATAATGGAAGAGATGAACAACAAGAGCTTATTACGGCTTCGGCGGCTATCGCGCCAAGCCATCAGCAACAACCACCGAAGGCTGCTTTTATTTTGAGAGGGTATATTCATGGTGTAATCTTTTATAAGTAAGTAGAAGGCATAGCATTATACCGTTGCCGTTGCAGAATCCTCAATCACTAGGCCTCCTTTCAAACGCAAAATTCGATTGGTTTTCTTGGCAAGGTCTAAATCGTGAGTTACAAGCACTAAGGTAGTGCCGCGTTCGCGGTTAAGTTCAAATAATAAGTCTTCTACTTTTTGGCTGGTTTCCTCGTCGAGGTTGCCGGTAGGCTCATCGGCAAACAAAATACGAGGGTTATTGGCAAATGCCCTTGCCAACGATACTCGCTGTTGTTCCCCACCAGAAAGTTGTGTAGGATAGTGCGTTAGGCGATGCCCTAATCCTACTCGCTCTAACAACTCAGAAGCGATTTTCCCTGCATGGCGTTCCCTTTTCAGTTCTAGTGGCACCATCACATTTTCAACGGCAGTGAGTGTTGGCAATAACTGAAAGTTTTGGAAAATAAAGCCCACATATTCGTTACGAACTGCCGCCCGCTGGTCTTCGCTTAGCGTATCGAGGGTGATGCCATTGAGGATTACCGAGCCCGAGGTAGCCCGATCGAGTCCGGCACACAAGCCCAACAAGGTAGTTTTCCCACTTCCCGATGAGCCCACAATCGAAAAGGTCTCTCCTTCTTCTAACGAAAACGAAATATTTTGCAGCACTTCTACTTTGCGTTCGCCCGATTGGTATACTTTAGTCAGATTTTGAATTTCCAGGATGTTTTTCATGAAAAAATAAAGTTTTGAAAGATGTGTGTACAATTATTTCACACAATGGAAACAAAAGGAACCCCTTAAAGTTTCTCGCCTGTTGTTATGATTTGTTGAATTTGCTAGGCATCCTACGCCTGTAAAAATGTAGCTGAACGATTATTTCGGGCAAATCTTTACAAATTACCTCAAAGCTATTCTCCTCAGAATCCGAATATTTTTATACTTTGCCCACCTCAAAAAAATCGCTGTACCCTATGAAAACCCCGCTACCAAACCCTAAAAACGAAGACATCAAAATATGGATTGATGGCACATTGTATCCTCGTAGCGAAGCAAAAATCTCAGTATTTGATAGCTCAGTGCAAGGCGGCGATGCCGTTTGGGAAGGCTTACGCGTTTACAATGGGAAAATTTTCATGTTAGAAGAACACCTCGAACGCATGCAAAACTCTGCTCATGTGCTTGCCTTTGCCAACATTCCTTCGAACCATGCCATCCGCAATGCCATTATGGAAACCCTAGAAGCCAACCAAATGCGCGATGGGGTTCATATCAGGCTCACCCTCACACGTGGGGAAAAAGTTACCTCCGGCATGAACCCCAAATGGAATCAATACGGCTGTACCCTCATTGTACTAGCAGAGTGGAAACCCCTCATTTACGAAGCCGACCGAGGCATCACCCTCATTACCTCTTCTGTTCGGCGCAACAATCCTCAATTCCTTGATTCTAAGATTCATCACAACAACTTGCTCAACAACATCTTGGCGAAAATAGAGGCAAACCACGCCGGTGCTGATGGTGCCGTTATGCTCGATATGCACGGCTATCTTTCCGAAACCAATGCCACCAATATTTTTTTAGTGAAAAAAGAAACTCTATACACCCCCTTTGCCGATAGTTGCCTTCCAGGCATCACACGAAACTTGCTACTGCAACTCGCCCAAGAAGCGGGCATTCCTTCCCGCGAAAAAAACCTAAGCGTTACCGAAATGTATACTGCCGATGAAATGTTTGTAACAGGCACTGAAGGGGCGTTAGCGCCTGTCGTTAAGGTGGATGGTAGGCAGATTGGCGCAGGAGTTCGCGGTGCAATTACCGCCCAACTCCAACACTTACATGCTCAAGCCGTAGAAAAACGCGGCGAACCACTACCCTTCTAATGGTATTTTCAACATAGCATAACCTAGGCTTAAAGCGTTTTAAAAAGTGGTTTTTAAAATAGTTGTACCTTTGTAACAGGGTTGTTCTACACAACCTTACTTTAATATACGTATTATTTTTTGGGGTAAAGTTTCACAAAAAACAAAAAATGTCGGTACAGTTAGAAAAATAGTAGCCCCAATCTAGCTCGCCGAACACATGTTATGCTATCTTCAAAAGAAGACATCAACATCCGTAAAGGTACGCAAAACGACATCGCTGCAGTGTATTCACTTGTGGAAGAACTAGCGATTTATCACAAACACGATCCTGATTACATTGACAACAGTCCGCAACAAATGTTGAAAGACTGCGCAGGTTCCAACCCGCACTTTCACTTCTTTGTAGCTGAAGAACAAGGAAAAATTGTTGGGACTGCCATCTATTACTTCACGTATTCTACGTGGAAAGGAAAAAGTTTGTACTTGGAAGATTTAATCATCACCAAGACACACCGAGGCCGCAACATCGGCACTATGTTTATGCAAGCGCTTGCCGAAGAAGCCGTTAGCAACGATGCTAAAAAAATGAAATGGCAAGTGGCTGAAGATAACGAGCGTGCAATTGGTTTCTACGAAAAAATGGATGCCGATTTAGATGCTGAGTGGATTAATTGTGAGCTGAATCGTTCGCAACTCGAAACCATCACTGAGGAAATGCTGGAGCCTGCTATGGCTTAGTACATATTTTTCTTTTTTGTACGGAAAAACCTACACCTACCTGTATAGGTTTTTTTTATGAATAAAAGACACTTTCCCGTAGCAATGGTTGAACTATCATACACAACTTATTGTAAACTTAGACGATGAAAGATTTTTGGAATACCCGTTACGCTGAAGCCGACTATGCGTACGGTATAGCCCCCAACGTTTTTTTTGCCCAACAACTCAAAGCTCGAAACCTACAGGGCACAGCCTTATTTCCGGCAGAAGGAGAAGGTAGAAATGCCGTATTTGCTGCTCAGAATGGCTTAACGGTTACTGCTATCGATTTAAGCCAAGCTGCAAAAGAAAAAGCACTGAAGCTAGCGGCATCTCAAGGTGTTGATTTTGCCGAATACCTTGTGGGCAACTTGGCAGAAATCGATCTCCCTCCGGTACAGTTCGATGTATTGGTACTCATCTTTGCGCACTTCCCACCCGATATGAAGCAACCCCTACACCATAAATTATTAGCAGCTCTCAAACCCAAAGGAACGATCATTTTTGAAGCATTCGGCAAACAGCACCTAGCATTTAATGCCAAAAACCCTCAGGCAGGCGGGCCTAAAAACGAATCAATGTTATTCTCCAAAGAAGAAATCCCTGTGTTGTTCCCAAACGTAACTATTGAGCTGCTCGAAGAAACCACCGTCCACCTCGAAGAAGGCGCATATCATCGAGGAGAAAGTGCCGTAGTGCGGTTTGTTGGCACAAAACTATAACACATACTTAGCAATATGTTACTTTCATTTACCGATAGGGGCATTTACTGCGAGCAAGGTAACTTCTACATCGACCCATGGCGCCCTGTGGGGCAGGCAATCATTACCCATGCACATGCTGACCACGCGCGCCCGGGGAATGCACACTATCTGGCACATCATCAAAGTGAAGAAATTTTACGCCTTCGCTTAGGGCACTCCATTAAACTCCGTACGGTAGCTTATGGAGAACCCCTTTTTATGAACGGCGTGGAGGTATCGTTACATCCGGCGGGGCATATCCTAGGCTCTGCACAAATACGAGTAGCGCACCGGGGGGAAGTCTGGGTAGTTTCCGGCGATTATAAGCTCGAGAACGATGGAATTTGCACTCCGTTTGCCCCTGTAAACTGCCATCATTTTGTTACCGAATCTACTTTCGGAATGCCCATCTACCATTGGAAGCCTCAGGCAGAAATCTTTACACAAATTAACCAATGGTGGTACAAAAACCGAGAAGAAGGCAAAACCAGTGTGTTGTTGGCATATGCCCTGGGGAAAGCCCAACGGCTGCTATCGGGGTTAGACCCTTCCCTGGGCGAGGTGTATGCGCATGGGGCGGTAAGAAATGTAAGCGATGCGATGCAAACCCATTGGCAGTGCCCTTTCCCATTGCTGAAACCCGACCGAAAATCGAAGCGCGGGCAATATACCGGCGCTTTGGTAATTGCCCCTCCTTCAGCGTTAGGTTCATCATGGCTACGAAAATTCCAACCCTATGTAACAGGCTTTGCCTCCGGATGGATGAACATTCGCGGACAAAAACGCCGCCGTGCCGTAGACCAAGGCTTTGTCATTTCAGACCATGCCGATTGGAACGGCCTCCAGAAAGCCATTGCTGCCACCGAAGCCGAGCATATTTGGGTTACACACGGCTATACCGATGCATTCAGCCGATACCTGACCGAAAAAGGGTACGATGCCAAGCCAGTAGTTACCGAATACGAAGGGGATGAAAACACGCCCGACTCCGAATCAAATTCTGAGTAGGCAGATTGTAATTTTTTAATCAGCTACACTACTAACTTCTCAAAAGATTCTAAACGGAGGGCTTCAATAATTGGATAGCCTATTTGGTTCATCTACCTTCGGGAGTTAAAAATCATCTCAAACAAACCTTTTACGCTTATGGAACAGAAACCTTCTATTTTCCCTATTGCGCTGAAATACGGCATCATCATGGCAATTGTATCGTTCATTGTCAGCCTTGCTTCTACCTATGGCATCATTTCAGGCGCTATTCCCATTATGCTTTTTGGGATTTTGACGTTCGTCATCTCAATAGTCATCATGATTGTTTTCATAATCATAGGGTATCGCGAATTTAAAGCATCGAACGCTGGGCTGATGTCGTATGGGCAAGGGCTCGGGTTGGGTACTTTGCTAGTACTCGTTTCAGGTATTTTAGCGAGTGTGCTCTCTATCGCATATTTTCAGTTAATCGATACAGAAGCTCAACAGCAAGTCGCCGACATCACAATACAACAGACCATAAGTTTCATGGAAAATGCTGGTGCAGAAGTGCCAGAAAATTTTGAAGAAGAGCAACGGACACAAGTAGAAGCCAACCAACAGCCTTTACGGCAGTTTCTATTTGGCGCAGGAGGAAGCTTGGTAATCGGTTTTGTGGTATCGCTCATTATGGCAGCCATCATGAAAAAGAATGCCCCCGACTATTGATAAATCTTTCAATTCTCCTTTCAGAAAACCCATCACGTTGCAAAAATTGATGGGTTTTCTGCTAATTTCGCTATTGGCAATGCAAATAATGCCCTATCTGCTATGGAAAAACCTGACATCTCGGTTGTAGTCCCGCTATATAACGAAGAAGAATCGCTTCCAGAACTTGCTACTTGGATTGAAAAAGTGATGAACGAACACAAATTCACCTATGAAGTGCTCATGGTGAACGATGGTAGTACCGATCGCTCGTGGGAGGTCATTCAGGAGATTCATCAAAAAAATGAATGCATAAAAGGCATCAGCTTTTTGCGTAATTATGGCAAATCAGCCGCATTGCAAACGGGGTTTCAAGCAGCCAATGGCAATGTAGTAATTACGATGGATGCCGACCTGCAAGATAGCCCCGACGAAATTCCGGAGCTGTACCGTTTAATTGCCCACGAAAAGTTCGATTTAATTTCCGGTTGGAAGAAAAAACGGCACGATCCGCTCTCTAAAACGTTGCCCACTAAGCTATTCAATGCGGTTACCCGCCGTATGTCAGGTATTCAACTACACGATTTTAACTGCGGTTTAAAAGCCTATCGCTACGAGGTAGTGAAAACCATCGAAGTGTATGGAGAGATGCATCGGTACATCCCGGTAATTGCCAAATGGCAAGGCTTTCGAAAAATTGGCGAAGAAGTAGTAGAACACCGCGCCCGCAAATACGGAACTACCAAATTTGGGCTTGAGCGTTTCGTGAATGGCTTTTTAGATTTGCTCACTATCTCGTTTGTAACACGTTTTCGCAAAAAACCCATGCACTTTTTTGGTGCACTAGGCACGTTATCGTTCATGGTGGGGTTTCTCATAACGGTGTGGTTATTGGTAGAAAAACAATACAAAATTTGGAAAGGATTGCCCTGGCGCGATATTGTAGACCAACCTCTTTTTTTCCTAGCCTTAGTAGCCTTGATTTTAGGCACACAGCTTTTTTTAGCAGGCTTTATCGCCGAACTCGTATCGCTGAATGCTCCTCACCGCAACGATTACCACATCAATCATACTATCGGTTTTGAAAAAGACGCTTAAACTTACCCTCAGCTGTATTGTTTTTTTAATGGGCTATTCCCTAACGGGGATGTCTCAAAACGCTAACTTACGTGGTATCCTTACCGACGAAGACCAAACTCCAATCCCTTTAGCTAACTTAATACTATTGCCCGATAGCCTCGGTACCAGCACCAACTCCGAAGGAAAATTCAGGCTAGAAGTACCTGCAGGGTCATACACCCTACGTATTACGCACAGCAGTTTCCAGCCCTATGAACAACCCATTACGCTAAAAGCAGGAGAGCAACGCACCCTCACCTTAGTGCTACGATTAAGCGTGCGCGAGCTATCAGAAGTTACCGTAGAAAGCCAAGAAGACCTCGCTATCCGCGAGCAGGCGAGCACCCTACAAATTGACCCCATCGCCATCAAAGAAGTCCCCACCCCTTTTCTCGATTTCAACCAAGCGTTAATTAGCGGTGGTGGGCTGGGCATTGTAAGCAACAACGAGCTTTCCTCGAGCTATTCGGTGCGTGGTGGCAATTTCGACGAAAACCTTGTGTATGTAAACGATATTTTAGTGTATCGTCCTTTTTTGGTAAGAGCCGGGCAGCAAGAAGGACTTAGTTTTATAAACCCGGAGATGGTAGAAAGAGTAGATTTTTCTTCTGGCGGTTGGCAGCCAAAGTACGGCGATAAGCTTTCATCGGTACTGAACATTCAGTACAAAACTCCCAAAAGCACACAAGGTTCTGCCATTGCCGGTCTATTGGGTGGCAGCATTCATTTAGAAGGCGCTACGGCAAACGGCAGATTTAGCCATGTGAGTGGGTTTCGGTACAAATCGGCGCGTTACCTGCTCAATACTCTTGACGTACAGGGGCAATACCTCCCTCGCTTTGCCGACTTCCAAACCTATTTAGCATGGAAACCCAACCGCAAAAACCCTGATAAAACAAAAATAGGCTTGCTCATCAACTACGCTTCTAATTTCTATCAGGTAGAGCCTGAATCGCAAACTACGCGGTTTGGTACATTTCAGCGCGTGGTGCGGCTTCGTACAGCGTTCGAAGGGAACGAATCGCTACAATACCGCACCTGGCAAGGAGGAGCGCACCTTACCCACCATTTCAACCCAAACCTCGAAACCAAATGGATAGGTTCGGTTCTCGTTACCCGTGAGCGCGAATTTGTAAATGTAGAAGGTGGCTACCTACTCTGCGATGTAGATAACAATTTGGGGAGCAGCAATTTTAACGAATGCGCCACTGTAATTGGCGTAGGCACTAACTACGATTATGCCCGAAATTTTTTAGATGCTCAAATTTTTGCGGTAGAAAACAGAAGTGTTTGGCGTATCGATGAGAAAAGTAAAATAGAATTTGGCGCACGCTTTAGCAGCGAAACCATCGAAGACCAACTGTATGAATATGCATTTACCGATTCGGCTGATTTCGTAGAACAAACGGAGTTTTTACAATCAGATATTCGCTTGGAAGGGCACCGCTTTTCCGGGTATTTGCAGCATACCTACCTACCCGATTCTATCCAATCGTTCACCTATGGCGTTCGGTTTAACTATTGGACGGTCAACCAACAATGGCTCCTGAGCACTCGATTACAATACGCCATTGCTCCTCGTTGGAAACGCGATATCGTATTTACGGCTGCTGTTGGTTTATACCAGCAACCGCCTTTCTACCGAGAATTGCGCAATTTCGAGGGAATATTGAACCAAAACCTAAGAGCACAGTCGTCGTTCCATGCCATTGTTGGAATGGATTGGAATTTTGAGCTATGGAACCGTCCGTTCAAATTCATTTCCGAAGCCTACCACAAACGCATGTGGGATGTGGTAGCCTACGATGTGGATAACATCCGCCTGCGATATTACGCCAACAACGATACCCGTGCCTATGCTACCGGCGTAGATTTTCGGTTGAGTGGTGAATTCATTCCAAATACCGAGTCGTGGTTCAACCTCAGCATTATGGAGGTAAAAGAAGATTTTGGGCTAGATGAACGTGGTTACATCCGCCGCCCCACCGACCAGCGCCTTACCTTTGCGTTGTTCTTCCGCGACCATTTACCCAACAACCCGACCATCCGCATGCACATCCGCTATCTGTATGGCACTGGGCTTCCTTATGGTCCTCCCAATAGTCTGCAATTTCGCAATGCTCTCAGCGGAGGCACACGCTACAACCGCGCTGATGTCGGTTTTTCTAAAATCATCGAAATGAGCGGGCATACCTCCTTTTTAAAGTCAGTTTGGATTGGGCTAGAAGTTCTCAACTTATTTGGCGTTAACAACAATATTTCTTTTACTTGGTTAGAAGATTTTAATGATATACAATACGCTGTCCCCAACAGCTTATCGCAACGCTTTTTCAATCTTCGCCTTGTGGCACGCTATTAGTCTTCCATTCCCTTTGCAATACCAATATACGATAAAGCCCCATCACGAAACCTCTGAGGTATACACCTACACGGCATCGCTATCCGAATCGGAAGCCCCCCAATACTATTATTCGTATACTTGGCAGTACGATTGGATACACCTAAAAGAAAACATTGTAGCAGAATGCCAGCTAGATAGCGGTCATACTTTCAAAATGACCAACCGAAAGCTGTATCTCTACAATGGAAAACGTCGAAAACGTTGGCATATGCGCCAAATACAGCAATTCGATTTGCAGTTCAAACGGCTTATGTTTCCCCTCATACTTGGGGGCGTTACGGCTCCGCTTGCGCTAGTAGCGCTCATTAGCGGGTTTATTGGCATGTGGACTGGCATTGCCATCCTAATCGTAGGCTTACTGCTTATGATGTACGGGTACCGAGGTGGTTATCAGTTTATTGTGCATTTCGACGGCGATGCTCTTACCCTCTTTATCGACGAACGCACCCCACCTGTACAGCACTTTGTACAAGCCGGCAATTTTTTTCTAAAAAAAATGGTTTGACTTTTTGGAAAAAAGAAAACCCTATTTACTTTTGTACCCGCATTCAAGCACTGAGCTATGGTGTAATTGGCAACACAACTGATTTTGGTTCAGTCATTCTAGGTTCGAGTCCTAGTAGCTCAGCAACTTCAAATCATCTCAGATGGATAAATTAAGGCTCTAAACGTTTTGTTTGGAGCCTTTTTTTGTGCCAAAGTATCCGTAAACGCACGGAGATAAAACCATTTTTACGCTACAAAGCGCTGTGCATTAAATTTCTCGAAAGGCAGTTCGTTTCAAGTATATATTGTAAATTAAAGTATGAAACGTGTCTTCTTAATCATAATAGCTGTAGTAAGCGCTGTTCATTTACAAGCGCAAAATATCTCTTTGCAAAAGAGGCATTTTATGGATAGCGTTGGGCAGGTACTCGAAACCACCCGGCAAGATTCTACCAAGATCCAAGCAGCTTTAACCCTGAGCAGTGCCTATATGCAGACTAACCAAATCGATTCTGCCCTTACCTTGGCACGTAAGGCGTTAGGGATGGCAGAAACTGAGGGAAACGCCAGCCGAAAATATGCCGCCTACTCCCAAATGGGTCAGCTTCAACTCAGACTTAGCGATTATCCTCAAGCGCTAATCAACTTTCAAAACGCATTGCTTGTAGCAGAGTCTCTGCAAAATCCAAGTGCTAAAACAACTGCACTTCAGTACATTGGGAAGGTCTACGAAAACCAAAGCCAGGTTGAAAAGGCACTAGAATACTACCAAAAAGGGTATGAGATTGAAAAAGACAGAGAAAATAACCTGAACACCCTCACGTTTGTGCTTAGCAACATAGCCAACGCATACACTTATTTACAGCAATTCGATTTGGCACTGCAATATCAGCTAGAAGCCTTAGAGCTGCGAAAAAATGCCGAAATAGTCAATCCGCTTAATTTAGGATACTCCTATAACGATATCGCATTCATATATTCAAGTACCGGCGATTTGGAAACAGCGCTGGATTCTTACCGAAAAGCCTACGCAATTTTTAAACCGAACAACCTGTATTACGAAACGAGTATTATCAGCAGTAACATGTCTGGGCTCTTCGCTCAAGTAAACCAAATGGATAGCGCGTTAATCTATTCTAAAGAAGCACTACAAGCCGCGAAGGCTATAAATGCCAAGCGGGCAATTTCGGTAGCCGCCGCTCAACTAGCGCAAATTTATGCAAACCAACAAGACTATCTCAACGCCTACGAAAATCTTACTATTAGTATGAATTACCGCGATAGCGTATTTAATGATGAACGCGCTATAGAGCTAGGCAGGTTAGAATCGAGATTGGAACTCGAACAAAAAGAGGCGGATAACCAAAAGCAACAATTGATTATTGAGCAACAACGAAAAACCAATATTGCCATTGGGATAGGCTTAGTCATTGTGATTGTGTTTGCTGCACTGCTTTTTCATAACCGCCGAAAAATACAACAGGCAAACAACATGTTGCAGCTTCGAAACCGTGAGATTAACCAACAGAAAGAAGAAATTTTAGCTACATCGGAAAGCTTAAAAGCTGCCTACAAAGAGATCAGCCAACAGAAAGAGGAAATTTCGTCGCAATCTGAAATACTGCAACAAACTAACGAAGAGGTTCAAGCAAAGAATGAAGAATTAAACGAACGCAACCTTCAGATTGAAGAGAAAAACAAAAAAATTGTAGCATCAATTAACTATGCCAGCCGGATTCAGTCTGCGCTGCTCCCTATGCAAGAGCGGATTAGAAAAATTCTACCTGAGCATTTTATACTGCTGAAGCCTCGTGATATTGTTTCGGGCGACTTTTATTGGTTTGAGTATAAGAACGATAAAGCGATTATTGCCGCCGTAGATTGTACTGGCCATGGCGTTCCCGGTGCGTTTATGAGTATGTTGGGGCATGGTGCTTTAGATGATGCCATACTACGACAAAATTTAATGGAACCCGACGAAATATTAGCCTATCTTGATAAGAACATTCAAGAAATGCTCAAACAAGAGGCTACTGACAACAAAGATGGGATGGATATGGCAATTTGTGTAGTAGACCAAAAGGCGAAGAAACTAGCGTATGCAGGGGCAAAACGGCCTCTGATCTATTTCCAAAATAATGAAATTCAACTCATAAAAGGCAGTAGAAATAGTATCGGAGGGTATTCGGTAACCGGTGGAGAGAAAAAGTTTCATAAACATGAAATTGATATAGCAAACACTACACAGTTCTATTTATTTTCCGATGGATTCCCCGATCAATTTGGAGGCGATCAAGGGAAAAAGTATATGGTTCGCAGATTCAAAGACAAACTTTCTGAAATTTATCAGCTACCGTTTGCCCAACAAAAAAAGGCATTGGAAGATGCCCTCGCTGCATGGATGGGCGATAAATACCAACAGATAGATGACATACTAGTCATCGGGGGAAAAGTTGGAGGAACTTCGTAGCAATTTCTACCAAAATAAAACGAGGCAACGGAGGAACAGATGTAAAGCTCACAAATCTTTATGTAAAACTTGTTTTACATTTTATTACACATAAATTTGTAAACAATATTTTACATTTAGTCAAAATAATTATACATATGAACACTCAAGATAAGGCGTGGGAAAACGCTCAAAAAAGAAAGATAAAGCATCTAGCCTTTTGGACCGGGTTATGGGTTGCCAGTATGGCATTTGCTGTTTTTGGTCCAAAATTACTTTGGGATCAATTAAAGTTTTATTCACTCATTGGTATAGCCATCAATATGGGTATCGGAATCAAAATGATTATAGCAAACATGCAGTATATCAATGGATTAGACGAGCTTCATAAGAAAATACATATGGAAGCAATGGCAATTACCTTAGGCGTTGCAGTGGTGTTTGGTTTAAGTTTTTCACTGTTAGATATCACCAACATAATCCCCTTCGATGCCGAAATTTCTTTTCTAATTATGCTCATCGGGGTTACGTATTTAGTGGGTGTGTTCGTAGGAAATAGAAAGTACAAATGAAAAACAGAATTAAAGTACTTCGCGCAGAGCGGGATATGACTCAAGCCGACTTGGCAAATGCTGTTTCGGTTTCTCGCCAAACGATTAATGCTATTGAAAAAGGAAAGTTTGACCCTAGCTTGCCCTTGGCATTTAAGATAGCCAGACTATTCCAATGCACCATTGAAGACATTTTTCAGTACGACTGATCCATACCGTATCAGAAACATCGTTCCCCATTATCTCGGGAGAAAGTAAAACAAATGATTCAAAAGAATTTATCCCTTTGAAACAAACTTATTGGATATATATCATCATAGGAATCCACTTAGTGGGTTTGGCAGGAGTGTGGGCATTCACGCATACAAAGCCACAGAAGCCTAGCCTTGCAGTAGGCGATAAAATCGATGAATTGAACGGAGTTTTTGTGTACTACAACGGAAGTATGCGGAATGTCTCTGGCAGAAATGTATCGGCTGATGGGTACAATATTGGGCTGAAATATCAATGTGTTGAGTTTGTGAAGAGGTACTACTATGAGCATTTAAATCATAAAATGCCCAATAGTTACGGTAATGCAAAAGACTTTTTTGACAAATCGCTGAAAGATGGTCAAAAAAACAGGCAACGAAATTTAACTCAATACACCAACGGTAGTAAAACGCAACCCAAAGTTGACGACTTAATTGTTTTGAAAGGTACGACATTCAACAAATTTGGGCACGTTGCTATCATCTCCAAAGTATCTGAGAACGAAATAGAAATAATCCAGCAAAACCCAGGGGCTTTCGGCTCATCGAGAAAAACCTATTCGTTGGAATATAAAAAAGGGAAATGGAAAATTAAGAATGAGCGAGTTTTGGGCTGGTTGAGAAAAGAAAAATAAAAAGCAGATGCATTGCCCTTAGTTGAGGTATGGTAAAGTTGCAAAGAGCCAAAAAACGATTTCCTATCCTATAAGTTAGCACGTTGTAATACAAAGTAGTCGCTATTTTGAGAGAGGAAAGATAGGGGCAAATATTCTCGCTCTGTTAGAATTTAACAATAATTTTCAGATTATTCACCTATTCTTACAACAAGAAGCACTCGAGGGATAAAATTTACTCTTGAAGTCCATTTAAATAAAAAAACCGCTCTAATTGAGCGGCTTTAGAAGAGTTGTGATTTGGCTGGGGTTCGAACCCAGGACCCTCTCCTTAAAAGGGAGATGCTCTACCAGCTGAGCTACCAAATCATCGTATTTGATTTGCAAAAGGCGTTTCCTTTATTTGCGATGCAAAACTAGAAGATAATTTTCATAATGCAAATGCTCACTTCAAAAAAATCCATTTTTATACTGCTCTTTATTTTCTGTACTTTTCAAGTATTGGCGCAGCAAGCAGCCGAACCGTATATTCTTCGGGGCGATTCGCTGTTTGCCGTCGGTAAGTACACCGAAGCTTTTGATGTGTACCAAACCGTGTTGGAAACTGCTTCAGCATATACGCCTAAAATGCTTCTGCGCATGGCATATGTAAAAGAAGGATTAGGACAATATACCGAAGCCTTGTATTACCTTAACATGTATCATTACCATCAGGCAGACCAGCGCGTTCTGCAAAAAATGACGGAGCTGGCAGAAAATCAATCGTTACAAGGCTATCAATTTACTGACTACGAGTACTTTCTGGCGCTCTACAATAAATATTACACAGTACTGGCAGTATCTATCATGGGGGTCATGCTCGTATTTTTTCTATCGTTAGTGCACCAATGGCTAAAAGGTAATTCGGTGTTTCCACAGGGGGTAGCATTTACCCTAGGATTAGCAGCTTGTTTCTACTTTTTAAACTATGTAGGCAACGAAGAACGAGGGATTATTGGAAACGATAATGTGTTGCTGATGAAAGGGCCTTCTGCGGGGGCAACTGTGGTAACGCAGCTCGAAGCCGGACACCGAGTGAAAGTGCTCGGTAAAAATGATATTTGGTATAAAGTGGAATGGAATGGTGAAGAGGCTTATTTACGAGAAAACAACTTACTGCTTATTCGTTAACGGTTTGAGTTTTCAGCTCTTCCACCCATATTTTCTTCCCTTCTACACGGATAACTTCTACTAGAGTACTGGGGGGAAGAAATAGCCCTAAGGTGCGTACTTCTCGAATTTCCCCATCGAAATCGGCAGAACCCATTGGCCGAAGTGCCGAAGTAGTTTTCCCTACTTGCCCCACTGTAATCGGGATTTCATCTTCGTTTACCTTACTATCTATTTTTAATCGTAACGACATTTTCTCCCAAGTACCCGACTTAAAACTTCGATAGACCGCTAGAGCAGTGGCAAGTGCCGTTCCTCCCAAGATAAGCGAACCTATGGTGGCTCCGAAATAGCTAAAGCTCAATACAATACCGAAAATAGCACTTAAAATCCCGATGATGCCTATTAGCGTAGTTCCGGGAATAAAAATAATTTCGATAATGAGCAGAATTAACCCAAACAAAATAAGCGAAATAACAGTGAGCCATTCAAGCATGATTGTCGGTATTTAGATGAATTTCTGATAAGTTAAGATTTTTCTGCCTTTTCAGGGTTATACGAATACCCACCAAATAAATGTAGCATCAGCGCACGCGATAGACGGAAATTTAGTGGCACTAGCAGTATAGAAGGAATGATGATGTTGACAAAATAGACCCAAAGTTCTACATCGCCCATCAAAATATTGGTTGCCACAAAAAGGGTGATTAGTAAAGCTATGTTAAATGCATAGCTAATGTACATGGCACCAAAGTAAAACCCTGGTTCGGGTTCGTAATGAATACCACAATGCGGGCAGTATTCATACATTTTAGTGAACTTATGGAGTTTATAAAGAGGATGTATAAACATGTTTCCCTTTCGGCATTGGGGGCATTTATGTTCTAAAATAGCACCTAATTGAGAAGTAGAGTCTTTTTGCGTCGTTCGGCTCATATAGAAAAATCTTACAGGTGAAGAAAACTCGGTTTATATCATTGTTAAGGTAAAGATATAACTTAGCAATGCGTTTTAAACAAACTCTTTTATTTTAACTCTGTTGGATATGCTACGTTTTTACACATTTATTTTTTGTTTCGGTTTGGCTACCATCACAAGTTGGGCACAACCTAACACCGATATTTTTGTGTTTTCTCTTCACTTTAATAATGAAACAATTGCTTTAAAAGATGGTAAAAACGTTACGCAACGTGAAGGATACGATAATCAACCTTATTTTTTTAGCGATACGCAACTCTATTACACTGCTCAACAAAACGATGGACAAACTGACATTTTTCGGGTGAAAGTACCCCAAGGAAAACCCAAAGCGGTTACTCAAACGGCAGAAAGTGAATATTCGCCTACACCTGTTCCGAATGAAAAAGCACTTTCTGTAATTCAAGTAGAAGCTGATGGCACGCAACGCCTGTGGAAATTTCCTTTAAAAGGGAAAAAAACTCCTTCCGTAGTGCTACCGACTCTTCAACCAGTGGGCTATCATATCTGGACGGCGCCAACCCAACTAGCCCTTTTTGTATTGGGCGAGCCCAACACTTTGCAAGTGGCATCTACTACAGACGAAGCCGCTGAAACACTGCTTGGCAATGTGGGCAGGTGCTTCCAACACATCCCTAACAGCGAGCAAATAAGTTTTGTCCACAAGGTAGATAGTACCCAATGGATGATTAAAAGCCTTGATACTCAAACCGGCACTATCGAAGAGATTACAGCAACACTTCCGGAAGTGGAAGACTACGTATGGCTTAACAACCAAACATTGCTCATGGGCAAGGGCAGTAAATTGTATTTGTTTACTGTGGGGCAATCGGTAACATGGACTGAAGTAGGTGACCTTTCCTCCTTTGGAATTTATGCATTCGACCGCATGGCAGTTTCCCCAAACCGCTTGTTCTTAGCCGTTGTGGCTTCTGATTTTGATGAATAACCACAACACATCCTCCTGAGGGCAGACAAGTTCATTCACGCTATCTGCCTATGGCATAATGTAACATTTTGACCCCATTTTGGTATCGAAGTTCATCAAGTAACACCAAGGAGGTTTGTGGAAAAGCGGCTTCGAACAATGGGATACCTTCGCCCAATAAAATGGGCATAACGAACAGCATCATCTCGTCAACTAGTTGCTCGCCTATCAAATAGCCGGCAAACTTGCCACCTCCTATCAGCCAAATATCTTTCCCCGGCTTTTCTTTCAGTGCGTTTAAAAAAGAAGGTATTTCAGATTGCACAAACGTAACATGTTCAGCCGGTGGAGGAGCTGGCTTGCGTGTAAAAACAAAGTTTTCTTTATCGGTATACGGAAACGGGCCGGCAAACCCTTCGATTGCCTGGTAGGTGGAATATCCCATGAGCGTGGTATCGATGCTATCGTAAAATGCCTGATAGCCATAGTCGGTTTGTTCGGGGTTTAAAATGCTTTCCAACCAAGATACACTACCATCGGGTGCAGCTATTTTACCATCGAGGCTCGTGGCGATATAAAGTTTGATTTTGCGCATAGGAGTTCAATCTGTTGAGTTGCAAAGTATACAGAAAAATATAAATAACACCTTTTTGCCATCTCTCTGATAGCACAAATATGAGATGCATTTCGTAGCCCATGTGCAGCATTTGGTCAATTGAGAGTATCCTTTTGTGTATTGGCTTGGGCATTCTGAAGACAAATACCGAGTTTCGTAGGTATGATGGAAGGGAAAATACATACATGGCTTTTCCGTTGGAAACTATACCACCTCCCTTTGTGGATTGCCTACGAAATTGGAGCAAGCGTGTTATTCAGCGACCAGCTAGGGCTGAATTGGGAATCTGCCATCATTGTATTGTTCTACATTATTGGGCACGCTACTGGCTCGTATTTCAATATCTATTACTTGGTGCCTCAATTTTTAAAACAAAAGAAGTACGGGGTATACCTGATAGGATTCATGGGCAATTTAGCCCTTTCTCCCTTGCTAATTCTAATTGGTTTTTGGATTGCCTTTCAATTTGATTGGGAAATTATGCAGGCATTCCTTGCCGGCGACATTTGGTTCCCTGCCGTATATGCCAGCAGCTTTAGCACAATCCTGGCTGTCATGATCTTGAAGCTTAGCAAAGAGTGGATCGCCGAGCGGCAAAAATCGCAGGTGCTCGAAAAGGAAAAACTAGAAACGGAGCTTAAATTTCTGCGATCGCAGTATAACCCTCATTTCTTGTTCAATACTATTAATTCTATATTCTTTTTAATTCGGAAAGATCAAGAACGGGCCTCCGACGCTTTGGCAAAGTTTTCAGATTTGTTGCGCTATCAGTTATATGAGTGCAACGAACCTACCATTCCGTTGCAAAAAGAAGTAGCGTTTTTGCGCAACTTCATTGAGTTAGAACAGCTACGGCACGAAACCGCCCTGGAAGTACGCTTCTGCACCTATCCGAAGGATAATTTACAAGGCGCAATTGCTCCTTTTTTACTGATGCCGTTTATTGAAAATGCGTTTAAGCATGTTTCTAAAGGTAAAGATTTGCCTCACTTCATTCAATGCAAACTGCATTTAGAAAACCAGACTCTTCAGTTTGAAGTGGAAAACTCCGCTCACCCCAAACAGGATTCTGCGAACTCCCCTCTACCCAATCCGTACGGAGGTATCGGGCTAGAAAATGTCCGTCGCAGGCTTACGCTTTTATACCCTGAGCGGCATTCGCTACTAATACAAGCTAAAGAACATAGTTTTTACGTACACTTAACCCTTCAGCTATGATACAAAGCCTCGTTGTAGATGATGAACCCCTCGCACGAGAAGGTCTTGCCGAGTATATCGCCGATATTGATTTTCTTTCGTTGGTGGGTATGTGCGAAAATCCGATTGAAGCCTCGAAGTTCATGCAGAACCAGACCGTTGATCTGCTGTTTCTCGATATCCAAATGCCCAAACTCAATGGTATCGATTTTCTGAAATCGCTCCAAAAGCCTCCTATGGTAATTCTGACTACTGCGTATCCAAACTACGCCCTCGAAGGCTTTCAGCTCGATGTACTCGATTACCTGCTGAAGCCCATTACGTTTCAACGCTTTTTTAAAGCGGCACAAAAAGCCCACGATTACTTTAATCTATTACAAAACGCTACGCAAACCGATGCTTCTGCTGCAGCAGAGGAATATTTCTTTATCAAATGTGAAAACAAGTTTGAAAAAATTTGCTTTGCGGATATTTTCTTTATCGAAGGAATGCAAAACTATGTACACATCCACACGACCGAAGGCAAGTTTCTGACACTTCTTACCTTAAAAAGTATGGAAGAAAAGCTCAATCCTTCGGCTTTTTTGCGTGTACATAAATCGTACATCGTGGCGGTGAATCATGTAAAAGGCATGGAGGGCAATGAACTATTTGTGAGCACACACCGCATTCCGGTAAGCCGGCATTATAAAGATAGCGTAGTAGAACGCATCATCAACGGTAACTTATGGAAACGATAGCTAGGCAAAGTTAGCGCATCAATTGTATCCAGCCTTTGAACGTCCGGTTGCCAATTGCTACCTGGTAGAAATAGGCTCCGGTAGGTAATTCTGCTCCATCCCATGCTTCGGTAGGTTGCTCGGTTTCAAATACGATTTTCCCCCATCGGTTCATAATCTTTACTGAAAAACTTGTATTAGGTCGTATATTTAATACCTGCCAGGTATCGTTCCGTCCATCGCCATTAGGAGTAAACACATTGGGAATAATCACCTCGCCACTCAGCTGCGCGCATTCGATGTTAGAAAAACTTTGTCGCGCTCCATCGGCATGTACCGCAACAATCTGATAGCAAAGTTCACGGGTGTAAGGCAAGGTGCTCAGCGTAAACAAAGTATCTGTACTTTCTCCTATGAATTCGAATGCGTTGCCGATTGTTTGCTGCCAAATTTGGTAATGTTGTAACGAATCACCCCAACCGAGGTATGGTGTCCATTGCAAACTGCCTGTATTGAGGCGTTGCTCTAACTGCGCTTGCAATACTATGAAACGATGTATGGCAGAGTACAGCGTATCGCTACAAGCGTTGATGCGCTTCAAGCGATAGAAGTAAGGTTGATTTTGCAGGTTGATGGGTGCATCGCGTAACATTGAGGTATTTGCAGGCACTTCAGCAATCGTTTCCCAAGCAGTAGCGTCGGTACTTCGTTCTAATTCGCTCGGTACAGCAAGCGGGTCTATGATAACTTCTATGGTGTTGTCCTCTGCCCAAGAAACCAGAGAAAGCGCGGGAATAGCCACATCCTGGTTGATTTGAAAGGTAAGAGTATCGGCTTGGCATCCTGCTAACGAGGTGGCAATGGCGCGCAATTCTTTTTCAGGAAAAGAGTTCCATTGTATCTGTATAAAAGTAGAAGTTCTACGTATAACTTCTCCATTAGTTACTTCCCAAAGTACCGAGTCGGCATCTACTGGCAAGATGGTATACGTTTGCGGTGCAGCAAGCTTCGAAGCACACAATGTAAACTCTGTTTGCTCTGCCAAAATTTTTGGCGTTGCAGCAATCGTAACTCGGAAGGTATCGGTACTGGCTTGGCACCCCACTGCGTCAGTTTCTTGCACCCAAATACGACCTTCGGATGCTAGCCATCGAACTACCGCGCTCGTATCCCGATTTTGTAAAAACTCTCCTCCTTCTATAAACCAATTATAGGTAGAAGTTAGTATCGGATTTTTGAGTGAATAGTTTACTTCTACGCTGCTTTCAGTACAGAGTGTATCGGTGAAAATATTAAGTTGAGGTGTTGGCAAAGGTGCAATAGCTACCCCAAGCCGTTGTGGAGGATACACACACCCAAATGGTGAAGAAACCGTTGCTTGCACAAAACGCTGTTCGGCTTGTTCAGCCCACTGTACTTGTACCGTGCTATCAGTAACTTGCAACACTGTGCCACCTATCACTTCCCAAGCGGTACGATTTCCTTCTGGCATCATCAACACATACGTTTTCTCCACATCGTTACTACATAAAAGGGTATCTCCTTGTAACTTTTCGATGGGAGGTTTCGGAAAGATAATGACCTGTGTGGTATCGAAGGTTTGGCAACTTGCAGCCTCAGCGGCCAACACAAAATGGAGCGTATCGGGCTGTAAACCTTCATGGTTCCAAGAAAATGCAACCTGCGACGAATCGGGTAAAACAATGCCTTCAGCACTGGATTGCCAACGGTACGACACACCAGCGAAGGGTGCCACCCCCATTGTAAGGGTATCGCCGCTGCAAACAGCATATTGTGGGGGTAGCGCTAAGCGGATTTCGGGTACTACCTGAATACGCACTGTATCAGTGTTAATACACTGCCGAAGGGTATCGGTTACTTCCAATACATACTGAAATGTTGTTTCCACATCCACTTCTTTTCCCTTCCACGTAGGGCGTGCTGTGGTAGAGTCGCTCAGTAAATCGCTAGGATACCACCGGTAGCGCATATGAGATAGCGGCTCTGCTCCTAATCTTGTGCTATCACCCGAACATAGAGTTCGGTTACCTCCGGCACTTGAGAGCGGTAGTGCCAAAAAGGTTACTTTCACCGAATCGAAAGTAAGGCAGTCCGTTAGCGTATCGCGCACAGTTACATGATAGGTTATGGTAGTATCTACAAGCGTATTCAGTTGAAAGATGGGGCTTTCCAACGATGTCGTATCGATCCCAAGATTAGCCTCCCACATAAACTCATACCGTTCTTGTTGCAAGAATGAAGATACCGTTCGAGAAGTCGCAGAGCACACGGCAATCGAGTCGGGGTAGGCAAGGCGAAGGGTATCATATGGTAATACCACCACAGCTCGCGAAGTGTCGGTGCATACTCCGTTGTTTACTACCAAACTATAGAGACCTGCTTGCGCTGTGCTATACTGTATAGCAGTAGCTTCAGGGATGGCTACGGTATCGCGCAGCCACTGATACTGCAGGTTGGGAAGTGAATCGGCTTGTAAGAGAGCTGTAGTGCCTGGGCAAAATTGCAGTGTATCGGAGGCGAAAATCATGGGCATCACAATTCCCTCACGGATAGCATGCACTATTTGTGAGGTATCGGCACAAGCCCCTCGCCAAGCAATGGCGCGGTATGCCCCTTGTTCTACTATTTGAAGAGATGAGGCAGTTGCTGTTTCAATATTTTGGAAATCTTTTTGCCACTGAACGCTATCTGCATTTGCCGTATCAGCCTGTAAAAGAAAAGAACTGCCAGGGCATAACCGAATGGTATCGGTTACAGCAAGTGATACTTCGGGAGCTGGCAATACCGTTACTGTAATTTGTTTCGAGGTATCGGTACAAAAAAGCTCCGTACTCGCCACGGCAAAATATACCCCGGAAGAATCTACAGAAATTGAATCTGCCGTAGCACCTTCGATAGGGGTACCATCTTTATACCATTGAATATTGTTATTGTAGAAGTTTTCAAGTGATAATACTGCTGTATCTCCTTGGCAAAGAGTTCTGTTTGAATGTACGAGTAGGTTTGCCTTGGCGCGTACAACATTAATCTGCACTGTATCGGTATCTAAACACGAACCTCGTTGAATTTCCCACACAAAAAGATTATCCCCCTCCCCTAGTTTTCGCACCGATATTTCAGGATTTGTAACATCCCCTACAAATTCCCCTTCACCTCCTAGCAATTCCCAACGTCCTGTTTCATTGGCATTTAAGGGCGCTGCCCTTAGCTGTAAAGAATCGAGATTACATAGTACCGTATCGGGCATGGCTTGAGCACGGGGGACTTCTATTCGAAAAGCATTCACATTATTGAATACTGTGTAAAGAGAATCGTCATCGGGTACAAGGCGAAGCCGATAGTCGCTGCCTTCTGCTATGGTTGGCGGCAAGGTAAACGTAAGCGTTTCTCCTCCTGTCGTATTTTGGTTGAATAGATTCACATTAGTTACCAGAGGAGTTGGTTGTGCAAAACTGCCTAAAGAATCCGATAACTCTACAATACCCTCAAAGGGAAGATTGGGTTTTACATCGTAGGTAAAGGCTAGTTCTTGATTCGGGCAGAACACATCAGTGATACTTGCTGTAGCAGCATCGGTTATACTTTGTAGCGTAATTTCGCCTAATACTTCCACTTCTACCGTAGCGGTATCGCTTTGGCAACCTTCGAGTGTAGCAGCCACGCGGTATGTTCCTGCCATCGCAAAGGTTGCATTGGAAATTGATGGATTCTGTAGCGTAGAAGTAAAACCGTTAGGTCCTTCCCATAGATATGTAGCTGCGGGGTTTACTATGCCGTTGGCCTCTAGCTCGATGGTATCGTCGCCTGTAACAGGGCTGTTGCTATCGGCGGTGAGGCCGGTTAAATCAATCACCTGTATATCTACTGCACGGGTAAAGGTATTTCCACAAGCATCGGAAGCATTGAGGGTATAAGTAGTATTGGCAGTAGGAATAGCAATGGGTTGAAGGGTATTGCTCCCTTGCAACGAACTACTCGGCGACCATGTGAACGTTTCAATTCCTCCTCCCCAAGCATCTAATTGTACGGTATCGCCTAAACATATTCTAGTAGCAGATGCGTTGAGCTGCAAAGCGGTACTTTGAAAAAAAAAATTGGGCTGCGGCGCAAAACCATCAATAGTCCCTATGGTCGTACCGAATGTAACAGCATTGGTACTGATGTTTGATGCAGCTCCACGCAGATTTGGGCAGCGAATGACTCCTAATCGCCCGGGGTTTCCTCTCTGTATAAAATACAATTTGCCATCAATGGCAAGTTGGAAATCGATTATGGAAACGGCAGGATCTGCACTGATGTTGGTAAGCAAAAGTTTACTGGCTTGTATATTGGCTTCACTTCCTGCATTTAAGTCGTATTGAGAAATAATACGATCGCTTCCTTCATATAAATAGCGGCTATTAGGGGAAAAACCTACTGAGCGTTTGTTCCCTACTAGGGTAAACTCTGTATCTAACGTATAAAAATCGCTGATTGCGCCTGTAGTATTATTAAACGATAGCATCTGAATTTCGCTAAATACTGGGAGAGGGTCAGCAATCCACTGTCCATTTGGGGCACTTTTCATAATGCCTAATGATCCACATGTATCAACGCGACGGTCGCAATAGGTTCTTCCAAAGGCAATCCGAAGCGGAGCACCAAATCCACCCGGTGTTAAAGGAATTGTGATATAACGATTGGTATGAATCTCATGCGAAATAAGCCATATATCAGTGCCATTACTATGTAAAATCATTGTCAACTTGGGGGCCACTTCCGTGGCGACAATCGTCTGGTTTTTTTGTCCTACTGCTACATCCCCCAAACCATTATTGAGTGTCATGTCAATTTCAGAATACCACATTCTGCCACTATTCGAAATTCCAATGATGTAGAACCGATGAGGAGTATTGGGCTTGGGAACCACACCTACCATGCGTGCCCCTGACATACCTGCACCGTTTGGCATAATAGTATTGTTTCGATCAAACACGGTAGTCCCGTCCGTGTGGAAAAGTAGGTTTCCTGCACTATCTGCCATAGCGGCAGTTATATTCAAATTATTGTATTGATTTGTGTTATTGGTAGCGAGTTGCCCCGTTTGAAAAGATACCCCCAGCTGAGGTCCAAAAAACCAGACACTACCTTCTTTTTCTTGCGCAGTTAACGAATGAGCTCTACACACTATGCAAAGAAAAACGAGTACATAAAACCGTATTGAATTCATATGGAAAGGAAAAATAAGTCCTATCGAATATACTGCTACTTGCCTACATACAAAAAAAAAGGCTATCTACCGAAGTAGATAACCTTATGGAAGATTAATCTGAAACGTTATCGAGTAATAATGAATTTCATTGTTTTGGTTTCACCTGCCGCAGAAACTCTAGCCAGGTATAAACCTGCACCAAATTCTGCAAAGTTAACGCGATCGCTGAAGGTAGTTTCTCCCTCGCGGCTATACACTAAGCGACCTGTTGCATCGTACACATCTACTTGGATAGCTCCTTCTGATTGTAGCGTCACATCGATATTTACAAAGTCATCTGA
This sequence comes from uncultured Roseobacteraceae bacterium, assembly GCA_964394585.1. Classification (GTDB taxonomy): domain Bacteria; phylum Bacteroidota; class Bacteroidia; order Cytophagales; family Flammeovirgaceae; genus CAYUJH01. The sequence goes on along the minus strand of CAYMYI010000006.1, from coordinate 26,815 downwards.
AGGATTCGGATAGATGTTAATGCTACGATCTAAATCTACTACTTCATTTCCTAACATATCTACTACATCAGGAGTAGAGGTGAAGGCGTCCCAATCAAATACAGGAGTATCAGCAGCCTGACGTGCATTTGCATATAACGTGCTACCATCTACACCGGTAATTGCTTGGAACACATTTTTAGGACAGTAAATCACGCCATTCACGTCGTAGCCATCTGCGTTATTAGGGAATTTTTCAGGGTCAGTGAAATCTACTACACGCAAATACTTAATATATTCCCATCCTTTTTCAAGCAACGCAGGTTCAATATCAATGAACGTTGTACGGCAGCCATAGCCTAGGTATGCCCAGTCTTCTCCGTTAGGAGAACCATAGAACATAGCTCTCTCCGGATAGTTTCGATTCATATCCTTTCCGCAATTTGTGTTCATTTTACCCCAGCTGGTTTCAACTACAATCAAATCCGCTTTAGAAATACCATCGCCTCCAAAAGCTTTTTCACGAGAATTACCACTACCTACCAATACACCATTCTTATTCCAATTATACAGTTTGCTAGTAAGCTCTAGTTCGATAAAACCTCTTTCAGCCACCATGCCAGCAGCAATAGCGGAAGCATCTGGCTCAGCTGGTGCAGGGTAATTTGCACCAATTCCGCTGTATCCTAAAGAAACAAAATCAATTTTACCATCCTGAACTTCCGGCCAATCTAACGATTTACCTTCTTGCATACGCACAGAAATTGGCTCAGATTCAGGGTTTAACGACGCTAGTGTACCTGCTGAATAATTCTGTACACTCATGGCGTAGTCGGTACACGTAGGCACATACTCAATACACGCTGAAGACATATCGCCCCATGCACTTTTGAAAGAAGTACCGTCGGGCAATTCCATATCAAGTTCGGCAATTTCACTTCCATCCTTCTTGCTGATAATGGTCATTACTCGTTGATCTCTAGCTGAGTAAATCAGTTCACCACGCCCATTGCTCAATACTGCCAATCCAGTAACGCGAGGCTTGGTCTGTCCTACTAAAGTAGAGAACATGAAGTTTTCGTATCCTGATACTGAGTAAACTGACTTGCGATTGTGAGTAGCCAGATAGAATGAACCATCTTGGTCAAAAGCAATGTCAGCTCCTTGAATATTAATGTTGCCTAAATCTTCTAGGGCATCATACGGTGTACCACTTGCATAAGCAGTAGAAGGATCCAGGATTTTGATTTTACCAAAATCAACTATTTCCATTGCATTGAAATCATCTGAACACACATTTTTAACCATGTGCAATTCATTACTTTCTGTAGAGGTTATGAACAACCTTCCGTGCGGATCAAAAGATGCTTGTACTACGCCACCTTCGATGTGCATATCGCCGTTGTTCATTCTGCCCATATAGTGCCATTCCTTGTCATCTGTATCGAAGTACCCGAACTCACGACGATTTCCACTTTGGAATACATAAAGGCGTGATCCGCTTTCAATACCAAGGTAGTTGTCAGCATCGGCTACATTTAACGCTATGTGAGCATCACCAAACGGACGATTATTATGCCCACGCGCATCACGTAGCGAGAATACAGGCGTTAAAATAGCTTTGCCGGCTTGTAAATCTGGCGTAACTAAGTAAATTTGATCTGCATCGTTATCAATGTAGTAAACATCGCATGGAGAACAATCTACTTTGATTAACTGCCCCATATCAGACGAAGATGGGTAAAGTTGCCCTTCAATCCACACATCTCCTGACATTGTGATGAATTCAGCCTCTCCAACGTATGTTCCTCCATCAGGGTTTAAAACATACTGTCCGGGTGCATCGCCTTTAATTACTGGAGTGAAGCCTGCCGCAGTTTTAAAATAGATGCCGCATGGTACCGGTCCTTCAATACCACCGCAAGCTGTTAGGCTGATATCGTCAATGGCGAAGTCGTTACCACCAAGAGCAAGCTCATTATTGTAAATAGCAACACGTACTTTTCCAGAGGTTGAGGCTACCCAAGTATCATCATAGGCATTCCAACCGCAAAGCTGACCTTTACTTAGTTCCATTGGTTCAGTAAACTCTCCTAATACAGATAATGCTGTATACTGAGGCGCATCGTTCAAAATCTTAAAGCGTAGGCTAGCTCCATTAGACGCAACTACACTTCTTGCCAATAATTTTAAGGTGTAATATTTTCCTTGTTCAACTTCAAAGGTATTTGAAACCCATAGTGGTTCATTGATTAAATGATCATTTGTAGTAATAATACCCTTGCCTTGCGTTACTTTTCCTGTGTTATTTGCGCCATTCACAATAAGCATATTTCCACCGCTTTTTACACTGGTGTGGTCAAAATTTGCATCATCTTTCATGCACGATTTATCGAAAGTTGGATGATACGCATTTGGGTTATTGTCAATAGCAATAGTACCTTCAGGAAGCATTTCGCGTCCTATAGCCGGCCATGGTGTACTACCCGGCCAACGAGTTTGGTCATAATAAGGAGAAAATGAACCAAATTGCGAGATATCATTCTCACCATTTTTAAGGTCTAGTATCGAGATTCCTTCATCGAAATCACCGTTTTCGATCAAATTAGCACCGGGCACATTACAATCAGGCTGGCACTTTGCCCCACCTGAAGCTTTTGTAGTAGATTTAACTATGCCGTTATCTACCCAATAAATTTTAGTGGTGTTTGGCCCGGGAACCGTATTGGTGTAGAAATACGAATCGCCCGATGGCGCGAAAAGAGTTCCTCGCTGAGAAGTCCCGTATACTTCCCATTCTATCAGAACATCTGAATTAGAAGGGTTGCGAACTCTCCATCGGCGAGTTTCATCAGGGTTATCCGAACACATTGAAGTAAGCTTCAATTGTAGCGGTTCTGTGTAGGCACTTGCAGCAGAAGCTTGCATAAAAAGTAGAATGCCTATAATCATTTTAAGAAAAGTAGAATTGCGCATGAGCAAAATAAGATTAAGGTAAAAGTTGTAAATAATCGTAGAGAATAGCGAGCCGATTTAGCAATGAGGTGCTTTGGTAGGCTTAACCACCACTACAAATGTATGTTTTTTAGCAAAAAAGCAACAAACAAACAGCGTAAGTACTTCGTAGCTTCATATAAAATATTGAAATAATACAATTTTTAATCAAATTCCATCTATAATAAGTACAAATAAAGCAATTAACAGATATTTGGTAAGAGTAAATACACATGTACCTTTTCAATAAAATTTCAACTTTTTACACTAAAAAGAAAACAAAAATATTCTATATATGGGAATTTCTTCCATATTTTAATAATGTAAACTTTGTTATATGTGTTTTTCAGGTAAAGAAAGAAGGCTTCGCAGTAACCATAGCCCGACCACAAAAAATACACCTAACATCACAACACTATTTCGCATTGTCCCTGTTAACTGTTCTATAAGTCCATATGAAAACGTACCACCTACTACCGACAGCTTTTCGGTTACATCATAGAAGCTAAAAAAGGAAGCGGTATCTTTTGTTTCTTGTGGAATTAACTTCGAATAGGTTGCCCTTGATAATGATTGAATGCCTCCCATTACTAAGCCTACTACGGTAGCTAGTATGTAAAACTGATACTCATTGGTTACAAAATACGCAGCCACACAAATACCCACCCAAAGCAAAATCATAGTAGATAATGAGAACACGTTTCCTTTCTTTTCTGATAATATTGCAAATGCATAGGCTCCTGGAATTGCGACTAACTGTATAATTAGCACTGTAGTGATTAGCTTACTACTTTCTAGCGCCAATTCTTTTTCGCCAAAAGTAGCGGCTAACAACATAACGGTTTGCACTCCCATACTATAAAAAAAGAAGGCAGCTAAATAGCGTTTGGTTCTGGGCATTTTTTGGAGTATTCTCCAAACTCCTAGTAACTCTTGTACGCCCTTACCAAAAAGATGAACCATATCAGGCTTCCGGTCGTGAGGGTTTGCCGGCAAGTAGTAAAAAGCAATTTGGGCAAATCCAATCCACCAAACGCCTACTGTTAAAAAAGAAATACGAGCGGGAAGTGAACCAGAAGTAAGCCCGAGTGCCTCAGGGTTTAATACAATGTATAAACTAATAATTAGTTGGATTACACTGCCTATATAGCCCATTGAATACCCTTTGGCACTTACTCTATCAAAGTTTTTCGGCGAGGCAATTTCATGAAGATACGCATTATAAAATACTAAAGAACCAGCATAGCCTACGCTGGCAAGGGTGGTCATCAGTATTCCAAATTCGATATTTTCTCCATAAAAGAAAAATAGAGCAATGCACGAGGAGGCGCCTAAATAGGTAAAAAACTGCATCATGCGCTTTTTCATACCTCCATAGTCGGCAACTCCAGAAAGTAGGGGTGATAGCACCACAATTATCAGAAATGAGAAAGATAATGCCCAAGAGTATAGCACGGTGTTCTCGATTGAATAACCAAAAAAACGCACGATATCGCCTTGAAAAGCCTCACGGGTAGTTTCATTGTAATACACCGGAAAAATAGCCGAAGAAATAGTTAGTGCATATACAGAGTTTGCCCAATCGTAGGAACACCACGCATTAATGATGGTAGGGTTATCTTTTTGTAGCATACTGATACATAGGATGTTTACTTACAACGTTTTTTTTCTTTTCCTTTCAAAAATTGATGGTGGTTTTACTCAGGATATACCAACTCACTGGCTTTAATTACTTGCTCCCAAAGCATTTTTCCATCTTTATTACAAATTTGGATGGACAGTTGGCGGTCAGTGCGAGGTCCTGTTACGCGTAACAAGCCAAAGTTATTTTCACCGACTAGCGTTTCTGTAATTTTGTAAGCGTTCTGTTCTTCTTTATTAGGGTAGGCGCCGGCTGTAAGGGAAGAACAGGTCAAATCGTATAAGGGATATACATTGGCAGCTTCTTGCATTTTACTAAGCACGGTATGGTGCCGATCGCCATCTAAAAAGATTACGCCTTCAATCTTAGCTTCGCGGATTTTGGAAAGAAGGTAATGACGCTCCTCCGGAAATGTTGCATAGTTTTCATGCATTGCCTCTGTGCTAAGCACTTGCCCTCCCATTACCACAAACTTAAACGGAGCTTGACTGGCGGAAAGGGCATTAATTAGCCAATCGATTTGTGGTTTGCCAAGCATCTGCCTTGTGGTAGTTCGGTTGCGATTTGCCGTACGAAATGTTCGGTTATCGAGTAAAAAAAATTGAATATCTGCCCATTGGAAAGTTCCTGCTACATCCCCTTCCCTGGTCATATTATAATTTGGATTTGCCCAAAACAGCTTAAAAACTTCCGCTGCCGTTTCTTTAAGCCAAAAGCTTCCATCTGCATCGTTTGGTCCATAATCGTGATCGTCCCAAATGGCATAATGATGCGTGGAAGCTAACAAAGGTTGTAATTCTGGGAGTGAACGCGTGTGTGTGTATCGGTGTAAGAACCCTGTTCGCGAATTCCAATCTGCTTCACGCAGGTAGGTATTATCGCCCATCCACAGCATAAATTCAGGCTTCTTTTTAAAGATGCTTTGAAAAATTTCAAAGTTGCCTCCATAGGGTTTTCCGGGGCGATCGTAAGCGATTTCGTTTACATAATTACAACTCCCTATAACAAACGTTACTTCAGGAGGGTCGGTACGCCATTGCCAAAGTGTTTGGGTTTTAAAGCGAAAGGGATATTCTCTTTGATTAGGCTTCCCGTTTACAACTACTTCGTATTGATAGGTTTTACCCGGTTGCACTTGGTCGGCAAGGAGACGCGCTACATACGCTTGCTGTGGTACTGTTTGTACTTTTTCGGTCTGAAAGCGCTCTTGGGGGGCATCGTCTGTAAAATATTCTATGTAAACTTCTGCGCGTTCATTTGTTTGTACCCAAAGCATTACCTCACGCATAGTTGAATAGCCTACCATCGGTCCCGATTGCACCAAATCTTGTCCATTCGATAAATGCCCAACCATCAGTAACCCAAGTAGCCAAACAAACCGTTTTATACTTTTCATTTTATAGTTTCCATTTAAATGTTTAACACTATCTCCTTAGTAAAGTTAATATAAAAAGTACACGAAGAAGCTATGAAAAAAACGCTCATCTTAGGAGCTACTCCTAACCCGACACGGTATGCCTACCAAGCAGCAATCGATTTAGTTGCCAATGGACACGAAATTGTTCCGGTGGGCATTAAACATGGCGAAGTTGCCGGTGTGGCCATTCAGCAAGACAAAACGCCCGCTCAAGATATTGATACAATTACGCTCTATGTAGGGCCTCAAAGGCAAGGCGAATGGTACGAGTTTATTTTAGCCACAAAACCCAAAAGGATTATTTTTAATCCGGGAACAGAGAATAACGAGTTAGCTACAATGGCTCAAAAAGAAGGGATTGAGGTGGAAATAGGGTGTACTTTGGTGATGCTTTCGGTAGGTACCTATTAAAAAAGGTAGCCTTTGTAGGCTACCTTTTTGGTTAATCTTCGTCTTCGTCTAACAAGGTCATGTTAATTGGTAAGTTGATAATTTCTTTAAAGTCCTCTCCCGACTCTTGCATATCTTCGTCGTCTTCTTCGTAATACCAATTTACCTCGATGGTCTTTCCCTTGTTTTTGATTTCTTCTAAGCGGCGAAATACCTCCACCAAACATTTAGAAGAGCTAGTATTGAAGTACTCTAATTTCACTTCTACCGTTATAGCATCTTTTGCTTCGTCTGCATATTGTTCGAGCCAATCAAACACCGGTTTATAAAACTCAATAGAGTTTTCCGGAATGGAACGCCCTGCAATCACAAATTTGCCGTTTTGAGCATCTAAGTGAATCTTGGGAGTTTTTTGTGTTTCTTCTAAATAGAAATTTTCCATATCAGTATGTAGCTTAAAACGGTATTTTTACTGTTAAACTAAAAAACGCATGTTCCGTTTGCCCAGGTTCAAAACGATACTCCAAACGGCTCCCCGATTTCCTAGCAATATCGATAAATCCAAGCCCTGCACCTCCTTTGTCCGAAAACTGACCGTTCTGCAATATTTCGCGATACTGCTGTTTCAGCTCTTTCTCAGACATTTCGTTTACCCACTCGATGCGCTCACGCAGTGTATTTACATGTGCTAAAGGCACATAATTACCTGAGTGAATATAATATTCCTTTTTCCCTCTACCTAGTACAAATAGAACAGAATCGGTAGGTAGGATAGCTGTTTGTTCTTGCGAAAGCTCCAAGTGATGAAAAATATTTTGCAAGATTTCAACCACAATCACATTTACTTTCCGCCGATAGGTACGAGGGCGTTCAAAAGAGTCAATTTTCTTTTCAGCTAGTTTGAGGATATTATCAAATAAAGCCGACGAAACTGCTCCTTTGTAGGCAAAAATCACGTGTTCCGACTCCAATTCGCTATGGTAACTTTGAACGTTCAAGATAGCTTAACACTTTATAATTGAAGATGCGAGCCTCTCAGGCTAACAGAAAACATACACTTTTATAATATATGCAATTTTATAGGAAACGAACAGATTTATACAATCATATCAGAATTAAATTCAGATATATCTATTTTTTTATTACTAACTCAGTACCTGTGGTTTTAAGCACAATTTTTCCTTGTTTGTACAAATAGCCCAAGGCTTTTTTAAACTGCTTTTTGCTCATGCGGAATGCCTCGGTAATTTCTTCGGGAGATGACTTATCGTTGTATGGCATTACCCCTCCGTTGTTCTCCAAAAAGAAAAGGATAGTTGCCGCATCGTTTTCTACCTGCCCATGATACCCTGCTTTGCGAAGTAACAAATCGAGTTTGCCATCTTCGCGGACTTTCTGCGGAAACGCCGTAAGCTGCTGCCCAATTTGGATATGCTGGAATACTTGATTATGATACAACATCCCCGCATACTGTCCTTTCACTATGCACAACCAGCCGAGTTCTGCACGCTCGTACACCAACACCTCGCAAGGTTCATTGAGGGGTAAATCGGCGGGAGCTTCTTCCAAGAAAAAATCAAGCTGAGCTGAGCCAAACAAGCGGTCGGTTCGAGGATCGAGGCAAACGCGTACTACATGAGTTTCTCCTAGCTGCATGGGGTTGCGTTGCTCGCTTCGAGGCACTATTAAATCTTTCAGCAAGCCCCATTGCATGAAGGTGCCTGCTTTTCCACTATCTACTACTTGCAGGGCGGCAAACTCTCCTTCTACGGCAAAGGGTTTCTCTTGGGTGGCAATGCGCCGATCTTCTGAATCACGATAGAGGAACACCTCAATGGTATCGCCTATGGCTGGTTTTCCTTGTTGGCTATTCCAAGGCAGCAGTACTTCCTCCGCAGTACCATCAGTAAGGTACAGCCCTTGCGCTTCTTCTCGGCTCACCTTGAGCGTATTGTAATGTCCCGTTTTCAAATAAGAATAATTTGGAGGTAGAAAATAGCCTTTTTAGCGAATAATCAGACGATACGGCATACGAGCTTGTAACCCTTGCCACTGTTGCAATGTGCGTACCTCCTTCAAAGTAGGATACAACGGTCCTAATTCTTTTTTAAGTTCTTGCTCTTTGATTTGTGCAAAACCATTTTTAAATAAATCGTCGAACAGATTTTGTTTTTCCGGGTAATAACGCACTGAGTAATCGTCGGTAATTTCACCAAGTTCTGCGGCGAGTGCTATGGCATCTTGTAACCCTCCAAGGATATCCACTAGCCCTAGTTCTTTGGCACGTGTACCACTCCAAACCCGTCCGCTAGCTATACTTTGCAAACTATCGAGGGGTAAACCACGGTCTTCTGCTGCCTTTGAGGTAAACGTTACATACCCTTTTTCAACTGCTTGCTGCAAACGTTGTTTTTCTAAGGGCGAAAAGTCGCCAAAAGGGCTTCCAATGTTGGAAAACTCACCTGTGCGTACTTCATCGAAGGTAATGCCCATTTTGTCGGCAAAAAACTCATCTAACTGAAAGAATGTGCTAAAGATGCCAATCGACCCTGTGATGGTATTGGGCAGTGCCATAATGGTATCGCAAGCCATAGCGATGTAATACCCTCCGGAGGCTGCCACATCGGACATGGAAGCAATAATGGGTTTCTCGGCAGCAGTAAGTTTTACCTCGCGCCAAATTACATCGGAAGCTAAAGCACTACCCCCGGGGGAGTTCACGCGCAACACTACGGCTTTCACCTTTTTATCTTTGCGAACTTTCTGCAATTGTTTTACCAGGCTTTCCGAGCCAATCATGTCAGTCCCTCCTTCTCCGGAAACAATCGCTCCTTCAGCAAGGATTACCGCCACCCGATTGCTCGAATAAGACGTTTCTTCTTGCTCGGCTTTTTGATAAAACCCTAAAGAAACAAATGGTATTTTATCGCCCGATGCAAGCTCTAACTCGCTCCTAAGCAAATTATGGGCAGAGTCTTCGTAAGCAATATCGGTGATAAGCTGGTTGGCAAGTGCCTGTTCAACCTGGAAGGCAAACATACTATCCGACACCGTCTCGAGTCCTTCAGGAGTTTTGCCCAACGAACTTGCCACATCGGCTAGGTAAAGGTCGTACAAATCATTTAAGTACATTTCGGTTTGCAGGCGATCTGCCTCACTCATTTCCGTAGAGGTATAAGGCTCTACAGCACTTTTAAAATCGCCCACTTTGAAAATTTGTGGTACAATACCTAGTTTATCAAACATGCCTTTAAAATATATCTTTTCGGCGGTTAGCCCATCGAACTCCATAGCGCCGGCGGGGTTCAGCACAATCCGGTCGGCTACGGAAGCCAGGTAGTAGGCACCTTCAGTCATGTATTCGCCGTATGCATAAATGAACTTGCCCGACTCTTTGAATGATAATAGCGCATTCCGAACTTCTCGAAGGATGCCATACCCACTGCTTACCCCGCTCAAATTGAGGTAAATACCTGCAATGCGATTATCCTCTTTGGCATTTTGCAAAGCTTCTTGCAAGTCTTTCAAGCCAATGGTTTCGCTGCCTCCTGCCGAAGGAAGATTAAGCTGAGAGAATGGGTCTTCTATTGGTATTTCTTGTATCGGCTTAGAAAGGTTCAGTTTTAAAACTGATCCTTCTTTCACCACCACTTTCTGTTGAGTGCTCGCCGTGATGGCAAACACGATTGCACCTACGAATACCAAAAAAAAGAAGATAAATAGAGCCAATAGGCTTGCCACTAAGTTTCGTAAAAATTTCATAAAGTAAGATTATTTCACAGTTGTATCGTCTATTTTGAAAAGTGCAGAATACTTTCCTTTCCTCAAAAATAACAGATTCTTGTGGCTTTTGGATAGTATTACTTCACTACAAACTAAAAACCTAAAGGGATGTCTTGCGGAATTGCCTTTTTTTTTCTGTAACTTATGAACAACTCCGTTGACCATTTTCTTTCTTTTCTATAATAGCTCACTTTTATGATGCGTGTTGCTCTATCAATTTCGTTTTGTATCCTGACGGCTGTTAGCGCTTTTGCACAATTCAGCCTAATTGGCGATGCCGAGTACATGGCAGGCGATTGCATTCGTCTCACTCCCGATGAACCTTACACTTCGGGGATGGCATACCACCGCCGAAAACTCGATTTATCGGCTTATTTCGAAATCGAATTCGATATTTATTTCGGGGCTAACGATGAACTAGGTGCCGACGGAATTGCCTTTGTAATGCATAACGATCCCCGTGGCTACGAAGCCTTTGGTTTTTGGGGCGAAGGGTTGGGGTATGGGCGTATCTATCCTTCTGTTGCTGTGGAGTTCGATACCTACCAAAACATCTATCGAAACGATCCGGCTTGCGACCACGTAGCCTATCTCGAAAATGGCATTGTGTATCAAAATGATTATTGGAACAACGACGACCCCCTGTATAACTTAGAAGATGATCGCCTTCACAACTTCCGCTTCCGATGGGACCCTTCCGCTAATACGCTCACGGTAATGCTCGATAATAACATTGTGTTTCAGGGTACACGTGATTTAGTCAATGAAATTTTTGAAGGAGAAACCAACGTAATTTGGGGGTTTACCGCTTCAACCGGCAGAAAGCACAACCTACAATATTTCTGCTTGCGAAAATGGACCAACGTAACTCCTTATCCACTGCGTGAAGAACCCTACAAAACCTTTGGGTGGCAACCTATTGCCCCTACGCCCGAACCCCGCTTCGAGTACGTTACCTTACCCCAAAAGAACCGCACACCGATGCCTACTCCGGTACACTCCACCTCACAAACGGTAGCAGATGCCCTTATCGAAACTAAGGGAAAAAGTAAACAGCCACTGATTCTAACGGATGACCTCGTAGGGGAAAGTCCCCAGGGACGACTCGCCGAAAACTCTGTAAAGCAATGACAAAGCATTGCATTTAACTTAGAGGTTGCACCACCAACGTAGTCCCTTCTTGAACTGCCCATAACGCTTGTCCATATACCATAAAAGCTTGTGGAGCTTTCCCTTTTGCACGCTTTTGCAAGCACCATTCTTTTAACAATACTCCTTTGGTACTGAACACATACATCCGCTGCTCTTGAGTGGCATGATACGTTGCGATTACAATACATTGTGCATTTTCCCAATACTCTACTTGCCACTGAGGAGTCGGTAAAGCATTTTGCGCAAAAAACTGAGCGATTGTGTTAAAAAAAGGAGTATCTGCATAATAGCACTGTATAGATGAACTTGCTCTTTTCGGAGAAAATGTGTGGGGAGTAACCTCTTCGCCAGTAGACAAACGGTGATACTGTACTTTAGAATGCTCTTTGGGTTTAGAAGGCGCTACCTCTACAAATTGCGCATCGGCAGTTTGAAAAGAAACGGCTTCGAGCACCCAAGAAATATCCTGCTGCTCTACAGAAAGGGCAAATAAAAACTCAGGGGAAGGGTACGGTGAGTCATCATACTGATGAATGAGTAACTGCCGATTGTACAAGCCTACACTATTAAGCCACCAAGGCTCTTCTAATTGCAGCTCCTTCCATCGCAGTTCCCCACCTTCTATAGCAGCAAATGAAGTTTCTTGCGTTTTCTCATTGCGCAATTCTAAAACCACCCAATTGCTGTAGGCATCCGTGTGGATTTTCCAAATGGCTTGTTCAAATGAATGCGTAAATGCCGATGGCAATTTCATAGGTAATCAATTGGTAATACGTTGATATCCAATAGCTCTATCTGCGCGTTCGCCTGCACCTCGATAGTACAAAATCACTTCGTAAGTGTTGCCAGTTCGGCTGTGTGTACCGTCGATAGTGTGGTCGGAGCGGGTGCCTGCCTGCTCATTGAGTAGCACGTAGCGATAATCGCACAAGCCTTGTTTGAGCAGTGTTCTCAGTTTGTACGCCCCCATTTCGGAAAGGTATTCCATCCGGTATTCTGCCGAAGGCTGCCACTGGTTAAAACTACCCAATACATATACTGCCTGCTCGTACGAGTTCCCCGAGGCAAGTGTAAATTCTACAATAAAATAATCGGCTTCTATCGCCGGATTGCCAGCTTGCGAAGCAATAAAATAGGTTCCGTTATGATCTTGCCGTTGCTGGTTATACACCCGATCCCAAGGCGTATCGGCATATAAAAAAGCTTCCCAAGCCTGCACAAACTGCTTGATAGCTTTCACTTGAAAGCCACCGCCAAACCCAGGGCGCGTATCAAAAAAGCGAAACTCGTTACCCCCTTCAAATTCAGTTTCTCCGTTAAAGTAGGTAAATTCAAGCCGCTGCTCATTCTCTCGCACAAAAATGGGAGGGATATTGTAGAGTGCATTATCCCAACGTTGGTTTTGCCTAATTACTGCTGTTACGCTTTGCTGAGGCATGATGAGCGGGAGCTGATAGATTGCCTCAAATTGTACTAACTGATTCCTTTGCGAGCCTTCTGAACCATTGCCCTGCCGTACTGTAATGCCTATTTGCGAGGCTTCTTCGTACACTACAAATCGTTTTGTGATAATTACATCGTCTTCGTTGCCTTCGCGAAATACTTTGAGCAGGTAATTGCCCGAAGCTTTTACCGCAGGTAGCTGAAGGCGGAAGTGTGTGTAATTCACTCTTGTGTTTACCGAAAAGGCGAAGTCTTGCAAATCGAACTCGTTGTAGGCGCTTAAGTATTCAATGGGGCGCAACATCGAGGGCTGCCAATCTTGGTTGCAATGGATAATTTTTGCTTCGTAGTAGCCGGCATTATCCCCTAGTTCGTCGAACGTGAGGGTAAGCCTGCCAGATTGGCTCAAGGGTACAATGGGAGAAAGCAGGGTAGCATCGGGAGTGCCAGTATCCGGATATAATTGCACGCTGCGAAACTTGCTTTCGTATACCAGATCAGTATAGTAAAGCCGTTTTTTATCAAACAAAGGTCTGTTCTGCAAAAAAGCTTCAACGGTTTGTGCCGAGGTGCTTCCCATTGCCACCCAAAAAATAAGCCCCAATAAAGGGGCTTTGCTAGGGAATGATAAACGAATCATATTTACAGGATATATTGACTCAAATCTCGATTTTTCACCAAGCTACTTAGTTTTTCTTGTACCAGATCTTTGGTGATTACAATTTGTGCATTAGGTCCAATTTTATCGGGCACATCAAATAAGAACTCATTGAGCAAATGGCTCATAACGGTATGAAGCCTACGAGCGCCAATATTTTCTACTTCTTCGTTGATTTTGTAGGCAATCGAAGCGATCTCCTCTAGGGCATCTTCGTTATACGACAATGCCACTTGTTCCGATTTTAACAAGGCTTCGTACTGTTTGGTGAGGGCATTTTTCGGCGCTTTCAAAATTTGAAAGAAATCTTCTTTTGTTAGGCTTTGAAGCTCCACTCGGATGGGGAATCGCCCTTGTAACTCAGGAATTAAATCGGAGGGCTTCGAAACGTGAAAAGCACCAGCGGCTACAAACAGAATATGATCGGTGTGGATAATCCCGTATTTCGTGTTCACGGCACTTCCTTCCACAATGGGGAGCAAATCGCGCTGTACTCCTTCGCGGCTTACATCGGGGCCTCCCCCTTTAGAGCTACCGGCTACCTTATCAATTTCATCAATAAAAATAATTCCGGTATTCTCTGCTTTTTCGATTGCCGTTTCCTTTACTTCGTCCATATCAATAAGCTTGGCAACTTCTTCTTCGAAAAGGATTTTACGAGCTTCCTGAATGGTTACCTTCCGTTTTTTGGTTTTTTTGGGCATCATGCCGCTAATCATTTCTTGGATGTTCATCATAGAAACTTCGTCGATTCCCCCTCCGATAACCCCTACACCGGGGTTGGTATTGTTTTCTATGCTGATTTCAATTTTTTTATCCTCAATTTCGCGGTTCTTAATTTTTTGGCGGAAAAGCTCACGCGTTTTTTCGTTCATCTCTTCTTCGGAAACCCCTGCGGCAGTGCTAAACGAAACTGTAGATTTGCTTTTCACCGGCGGGATGAGCGCATTGAGGATTACCTCTTCTACGGCTTCTTCGGCTTTTTCTTTTACTTCTTCTTTCTTTTGGGCTTTCACCATGCTAATTGCCTGTTCTACTAAATCGCGCACCATGCTTTCCACATCGCGCCCTACATAGCCCACTTCGGTAAATTTTGAGGCTTCTACTTTAGTAAAGGGAGCATCGGCAATTTTTGCAAGGCGGCGGGCAATTTCGGTTTTCCCTACCCCGGTTGCCCCAATCATTAAAATATTATTGGGCATAATTTCTTTCTGAATGTCTTCCTGAACGCTCATTCTACGCCAACGGTTGCGCAGTGCGATGGCTACATTTCGCTTGGCATCGTGCTGTCCGATAATATATTTATCCAGCTCTTTTACAATTTGCTGAGGGGTGAGGTAATTGTTCTGTTCTAACATCTTGATTTTGTGCCTTTATTCCACAATAATTTTCTTTCTGTTTTTGAATTGGCGCGTATGAATAATGAGGGAAAAACTATGCGTACCTCCTGCCAAATGCCGAATACTATTGGCATAGGCTATTTCAAACTTCTTAAGGCGCACCATGCATCCCATGGAAAAACCTGCCAATCCTCTGCGGGCTTCTACTAACAACTCGCTACGCTGCAAGAAGTTATAGCCCACTCTTAAATTAAAGTTTTTACTGAAAACAAACTCTCCACCAATCACAAAATGCCTTGCCAATTTGTCAGCGAATGAGGCTTCTTCTTCAATGGGCTGCCCGAATAAATCGACTTGGTTGAATTGTGTGGGGTCTTGATAAACAATATCGAACTGATATAACTGATGCGCCGTGACAGAAAGTCGCAATGGCATTTTATTAGGTTTGAAGCTGATTCCTATTTGCACATCGAGGGGCATTTCGAAGGGTTCCGCATCGAACGAACTGAGCGAAACACCTACATTTTTGAATGCGATGCCCACCGTGAGGTCTTGCGAAGGATGCTGAAAGCGTGCTCCTACATCAAAAAAAAGAGCACTTGCCTGGTAACTTTCAATTTGAGAATTCACAAATTTCAACATGCCCCCCAGCGTGAAATTATTTACCGAATGTGCGTGAGCAAGCATCAGCGCATAGTCTGCCGCCCGAAACGTTTGGGTAGGTTGCCCGGTGGCATCGTAGCCCTCTATTGTCCCATAGTTTAGGTACTGCACACCAAAAGCCCATGTGCCCCACTTATCGAAGGTGTGGCTCAAGGCAAGGGTCGATTGGTTGGCACCTGCATAAAAACTGTAGAAGTGGAAACCTACATCCAAATCAGTAGAATCGGAAAGTAGCGCAGGGTTTGCCATAAACATCCCTACATCGTTGTGGTACGAACTTACATTTACCCCGCCTAACGCAATTTGCCGCGCCTGGGTGGGCAGGTGCAAAAACTCAAAGCTGCGCTGCCCGCCTATTTGGGCAAGAGTCGGTGCGATGGCTTGGCAAAACAGCCCAGCAAAAACGAATACACCATAGAGGAAGCGGTTCATTCTAATTCGTCGGTTCGGTTTACAATATCTCGGATAATGGCATCAAGTTCTTCGGTTACTTTATCGAAGTGCTGTAAGTACTCAAAAAGTGGAGAGATATCCTCGCGATACCTTTCTTTTTCTGCCTGAATGATTTTGCTAAACCCCATTAAACTTGCCACCGGGCGGCGCATTACATGCGATTGCAAAAACGCTATTTTGCGCAATTTTTTATTCTGCCATAACAACTTCTGGGCGTATTGCTTTTGTTCGCTAATGTTGGTGGCATTAAACGATACCCCAATGAGTGTTCCTTCGGTATCGTAGGCAGGATAGTACTGAATCCGAAACCACTCGGTAACATTAGCGATCACAAGTTTCTTTTCTTTATTTACAATAATGCCTTGCATTGCCTTCGCAAACGATTGTGTAAAGTCTTCGTGCTCGAAAGTTGGTAAATACTCGTAAATGCTTTTTCCTTCTTCTAAGGTTTTTTGCATGGTATTTAAAATGATATTGGCGGCAGTGCGGTTAAAGCTCATCACTTCGTAGCGCGGACTAATCAGCACATTACTTTCGGTAGTGCTATTCAAGATGGCGCGCAACTTATGTTCGGTTTCCACCTTTTGGTGCACATTAGTGGTATTCAAGGCTACACCAATAAGTTGCTGGGTATCGTCGTACACGGGGATGTAATGTACACGGAACCACTGTTCGGTATGGTTGTTTATTTTCCGCCGCCGCGTGTATTGGCAATCTTGCCCTTGCAGTGCCTTCTCGAAACAGCTCGTAAAATCGCCCTCTGTACCCGGCACCACGAATTCCCAAAAACTTTCCCCTACTTGCATGGGCTTGCCAAAATACTCTAATGCCATTTCTTCGGCTACTTTGTTGAACGAAAGCACCTGGTACTCAGGGCTTAGTAAGATGTTGCTATCTTTTGTACTATTAAGCACTGCCTTGAGCTTGTGTTCCGAGAGTTTCAGGCGGTCGCGCATGGTTCGCTCTTCGGTTACGTTTCGCATAAAAACGGTCAGGCCTTCTGCCGAAGGGTATGCTGTTACTTCAAACCATTTTTGTTGTTCAAAGAAATACTCTTCTAAGCAGATGGTTTCATAATGAAACATGGCTTTTTCGAGTTCTTTCGGGAAATGCTGCATGGAGTAATCCGGGAAGAAATTCCAAATCAGGTTTCCGTACAGCTCTTCTTCGGTAAAGCCTACTAAATTGGTAAAGGCAGTATTGACTTTGAGGAAGTTCCAGGAACGATCAATCACAAAAAATGCATCGGTAATATTCTCGATAATCGTTTCTACTTTTTGTGCATATTCCTGAATTTGCTGCATTTTTTTTTCAGACTCCGAAAGCGGATGCCCTACTACAAGCACGCCTTGCGCATTTGCATTGCCAAAGGATCCCATCGCCGAAAACTCCCAGTGCATTTGAGGCAAATTCCCCGAACTGCGAATCTCAAAGGAGTAGTTATTTTCGGGGCGGGCTTGCGCATATGCCAACTGTTTGGCAATAAGAGCAGTATCGTCAGGATAGAGATGGTTCCCAAAATCTTTTTGCTGAACAGCTCCCCAAGGCTCTTGCAGCAGCCCCAACAAACACCCATTGGCATACAAAAACGCCCCTTGATGCGAGAGCAAGGCTACCGCATAGCGTTGGGAGTTTTTCAAAATACCAGGGATTTGGTTCGTTATCGTTTGCAGATTATCCAATACATCGGAAGATGAGATAGCACGAATATACACCACCACGGTAAGAAGGTAAAAAAAAGCAATATCCTGAAGGAAAACACCGGAATCTTTCAAGAAAACATAACAGACCCTCCTTGTTCGCCGTTTCCAATGTATCTTGTCTACCTTTGCGCTTCTAAATGCAGCTATTTACACTATGAACTACGCAATTTTACTATGGTTTTGGATTTTCGGGAGTACTCTTCATCCGTTGCATGTAAGTGTTTCGGAACTACGCTATAACCCTGATTCCAAAAGTGTAGAAATGACCCATAAAATTTTTATCGACGATTTCGAAAACGATATCGAACGGCAATTTCAGGTACAACTTCGGCTCGGCAGTGCCAAACAACACCCCGAAGCAGCTAAGTTTATCCAAAAATATGCAGAACAACACTTTGAAATTCGCATTAACGATAAAGAAGCACAGGCAGATTTTGTAGGATATGAAGCCGATTTTGAGGCAATTTGGATTTACCAAGAAATCCCCAGAGTGCGGAAAGTGAAAACCATTGCAATTTGGTCGCATTTCCTATTCCAACTCTTCGATGACCAACGCAACATTGTACATTTCGATTATTTAGATGATAAAAAAAGTTTTCTATTTGCCAGAAATGATGGCACTCAACACTATGAATTTTAAACCACTATCCCACCTTCATATCCTCATTTTATTAGGAATGATGTTTCAGCAATGCACCCAACCCATCCCGAAAGACCAATGGGAACAGGTGTACTTTCCCCTAGCCGTTACGCTTGATAGTCAAATCGTTCAATTGAACAAAACGAAGCCTTCTGTACAAAAAACCATTGCCTACGAAAGCGAAAGCGAAATGCTGCAAGCATCTCCTTCTGATTGGCAGCAAGAACTTGAAGTTTACCTCGATGCGGACATCAACCGACCGATTTTAAAAGGCGCTTACCAAGTAAACGAACAAACTACGCAAGAAGGCAAATGCACTACGTATACAGCTCAAAAAACTAGCCTCGAAGTAGAGAAAATGGCGGTATGGTATCGCGCGGGAAATATCGAAAAAGTAGAAATAGAACAGCAAACGAAAAATCTTCTATTTCAAACAAACCGAACACTCCGGCTACAATTTCAGGAAGAAAAACTAACCGCGTATGCACTCGAAGAGCAGCAACAGCTTCTTTTCACATCGCCGGTACGATACAGCTTATCTGCACAAATTCAGTATGAATAAACGACTGCTCCTTGCCTTTTCCCCTTTGTTATTATTAATCGCACTTCCGTTCGATATTCCTCTTTCCGTATTTTTTCACACCTTAGCTCCTTACGGGAGCGCCAACCCATACATTTTAACAGCCGCATGCTTAGGAACTGGCATTTTGCTATTCGATTATCAACTCACACACCCCATTCCCCAACTCCCTACCGATTGGTTCTTTGTAGCGGGGATATTTTTAGGTAGCGTATTACTTCGTAGCGTTTTTTTCCCTTTCGAGTCCGACGATTACCGAGAAGCACTCGAAAAATGGTTTTATTACATCCAAGAGCGCGGTGGGTTTGTCGCTTTAAAAGACCGTGATTTTTCCGATTATAACTCTCTTTATTTATACATAATGGCCGGGCTTACCTACCTTCCACTCCAACCTCTTATTAGTATAAAATTAGTATCGGTTTTTTTTGATTATATAGGTGCGTTTTGGGTGTATAAATTAGTGCGATTGCAATACCCTAAAGGCAGAGCCCCGCTATGGGCGGCAACGTTTGTATTATTTGCCCCTACGGTGGTAATCAACAGCAGTATGTGGGCACAATGCGACATGATGTATACCTCGTTCTTGCTGATGGCGCTATACTTTTTACTCAAATCCCCTACCCTATCGGCGGGTAATTACTCAACTTTTCTATCGTTTAAAAACCCTTTCTTTCTATCGCTCATTGCTTTCGGTTTTGCCTTTTTAATAAAGCTACAAAGCGTTTTTTTTGTATTGCCCTTTTTGTGGTTATATCTATCTAAAAAGATACGATTAATTCACTTTGCGATAGTGCCCCTCGTGCTTCTTCTTGCTTTAGTACCCCATTGGTTGTTAGGGCGAAACCTCGCCGATTTACTCCTCATTTACCCGCGTTTGGTATTTCGGTATGGCTATGCACTTACCTTGCAGGCACCTTCTGTATATCAATGGTTTCCAGAAGCCCCGCTAGAAATATTTAAAAGTGCAGGCGTACTGTTTACGGCTATGGTTGTGTTTGCTATCGGCTGGTATCTTATGCTGCGCCGCCCGCCGCTATCGCGTGAACGGTTGTTGCTACTAGCTACGCTCTCGGTCGTACTCATCCCGTTTTTATTGCCAAAAATGCACGAACGCTATTTTTTCCCTGCCGACGTGCTCACTATTCTGGTCGCTTTTTATTTTCCTAAACGATTTTGGCTACCCGTAGTGATGGGAGCTGCCTCATTGTTTAGCTATGCGCCCTATCTTTTCAAAACAGAGCCGATAGTGCCGTTTCCACTACTGAGTTTGGGCGTAGCTTGGGTAGCTTGGCAACTATGGACCGATTTCCGTTACCATCCTCATCATCAAAAAAACACGGCTGCATAAACACCCGTGTTTTTTAGGCATCATTCTATCAATTCTATTTACGAAACAAATATTTATCTAAACAACCCAATTTTAAGCCCGGCATATCCTGTAAACCCCGAAATATCAGACTGATTAAAATTGCGGTAGTTCATCTGCCCAACTATCCGATAGCCCGCCCCCAAATTCAATCGTACGTTTTTGTGCAAATTTACTTCTAGCAATGCTGCAGGTTCTATTTGGAAGAAGTTCGCTTCGCCTAAGCCCGCCTCACCAATTTCAGTATCCATTTGCACTTCTCCATAACCTACATACAACGGAAACGTTACGTGCAGCACTTTCTTTGCCAACAATGTATATTCTAAAAAACCTCCGAACGACCAATAGTCCATATAAACCCCGGTGAGCGTTTCACTTTCGGGGGTAATCTCGTTCAGTGAGGTGCTAGCGTACATCCCTAGCGAAAATCTATCTTTAATTGTTATCCCTCCTCGCAGGTTCAGCAACCCCGCCCCACTGCCATCCATCGAAGTAATACCCAACGTAGGGGCTACAAAAAAGCCTATATGCTCTGCACTAACTAATGTACCATTGCCCAATAAGGTATTTGCTGTTTCATTTTCTTGAGCTAATACGTCGCTGCTTACCACTAGCATACTTGCTAATAAGTAATAAAAAGAAATTTGTTTTTTCATTATTTTAATTTAAAAGGCGTGAGTATTTTTCTTGTTTTTTTACAAAGGAAATATGTAAATAGAATGATTATTTCTAGTAATTAAAGGAAGTAACTAAAGAAGCAGATGATTCATAATTCTCGCACTATTTCCTATCGAATTAATTGCACCAAAACTTAACTGTAACGCTCTACTGAAATAACGTTTCCGTTGGTTGCATCTATTTTCACTTCAATACCATTCTGGAAATCAATATCGAAATAAGGGCGTGTGGTACTATTTATCAGTTCCCACTCTACAATTTCGCAATCGGCAGACTGAGCTGCTTCACAACCTGCTGAAATTGCTTCGGAAAGGGTGAGCCAGCCATCGTTCAATTGCATATCGTAGTTGAACGGGCCACGTTCAGCATCTACTTGATAAATTACCCCTGTGGCTTCATTAAAATAGAATTCTACGCGAGCACCTTCCGCATTTTCCACCAAAATTTCCGTTAGGTTTATGCCATTTTCAGTATAGCGATCGGTGTATACAACTGATCCCCCAAACAATGCAAGGGCTTGCTCAATAAAAGTTTGCGACACATTAGAATCAGATGGATTTTGGGAATTGTTATGAGAATAATCATCGTCAAATCCTAAGAAGTTCCCTTCCCTATCGAAATACAGCTCCAAACCATTAGAGAGTTTTACTTCGTAGTAAGCAACATAATCGGGGTCAATTTCGGCATAGCGAACAGTTGCATTGGGGTAATTGGTGCGAATGTAATCTTGAACAGTCTGTGGCAGCTCATCTGCGCCAATTCTGCGGTCGTCGTCATGATCGCAATCGTCGTCGCGGTAATCATCATCGCAATATTCATCTTTATCAAAAAGATCGTCTACCTCGTCTACGAGTTCACAGCTAGTAGCGAAAATGGCAAAAAGAAGGCTTAGGAAGAATACTGAAAACTTTTTCATTGCTTAATTATTTCGTGATTTTAAAAATGATTTCCACCATCACGCAGCTTTTCAGAAAAGGGTTGCCTTGCCTTTCAAAAATTTTTTTTCCCTTAGCGTGTTCTGTTCAAAAAATAATAGCCTAACGGTATGAAATAAAGTGCCGTAAACGTCCCGAAAGTAAGCCCCCCTATTACGGCATACGCCAGTGGCTTCTGCAAATCGGCGCCTAGCCCTGTGGTAAATAATAAAGGGGTCAACGCAAGAATCGTCGTGAGCGAGGTCATCACAATCGGCTTGAAGCGCCGTTCTCCGGCAAGAGCAATTGCGTTGCGAAGTGCTTGTACCGTGCGGGGTTCCGAAGTACGCCACAAACGGTTCATCGTATCAATTTTTAAGATGGCGTCGTTCACCATGATGCCTAGCATTACTACCATGCCAATTGCCGACATCATATTGAGCGATTCTCCGGTTAGCCAAAGTAGCGCCATACTGCCAGCAATGCCCAAAGGGAGGGTTAGCAACACCAATATTGGTAATACAAACGACTCAAACTGTGCGGCTAGAATGAAATACAAAAGGGCGACGGCAACGCCTAATACGAACAGCATTTGCTGCATATTTTCCATCTCTACGAAATAAGTACCCTCGGCACTTACCGTAAACTGTTGGAGATGTTTGGCTGTCTGCTGTGCAGTTGCCCAAAGAGCAGCTGCATCTTTACGCGGCATTTCGGGGAAATACACCGATTGATAGAGGCTATTTACATCGGCGGTGATGCTTTTGTAGGCGACTTCGAACCGGTGGGTAACCAATTCGCTAAGCCGATAGCCAGTAGAGCCTCCATCGCCTCCTTGGACATACACCCACGTATTACGCAGTGTTTCGGCAAAATCGGCAGGAGTTTGCTGCACTACCAGGGGAATGCGTTCGCCAAAATTTTGCAAAGCAGTCGCTGTGCGTTGCTGAAAGACTTCGCTAAGACGCTCTCGCACCGTTTGTTGCCCAATTCCATAGCGTGCCAAGGCATCGGTATGTAAAGAAAGCAATACGGTGGTGGTAGGGATCCAACCATTGCCTACTTGGTAGGCGGTAGTGGGCAATGCTTTCCGCAGGGTATCAAGCATGGAAAGGGGCAGCGGTTGCTTTTGTTGAAAAGGTCGGAGTTGCAATGCCAAATAAGGTGCTTGCGCCGCAAACATCTGGTTAAAGGCGTTCGGTGGCTCACTCCATTCTACTTGCGCTTGGGGATAGTTTTGGGCAAAATACTCCGAAATAGTGTGCTCTAGCACTTTACGCTGGGCAGCATCTGTACAATAAAAATAAAGGTCGGCATAGGTTACGCTAGCGCGGTGGTCTTTCCTAAGAAATTGCGGAATGCCTATTTCGCTTTCTGCATACAAAAATTGCGACTGAAAATGGGCAAGCACCTCCTCTACCCTTGCTTTGTTGGTTGCCACTTCGATGGGTTCGTTCCAATCGAGGGTGAGGCGCACCTCTTGCCTCTCTATGGAAGGCAGGTTTTGCACGGGAAGCGCTTGAAAAAAAGCATAGCTGCTTGCCCCTAAAGCACACATAACCAAAAATGCAGGAAGCCGCACCATAAACAACCGATGGTGCAGCCACTGGTATGCCTTCAAGAGCGTGCGGTACACTCGGTTTTCGCTGCCAATGCCGACCGAAGCTACTCTGTGCCTGCGAAGACGCAGGCTAAATACAATCCAGTAACACAGTGGCAACACAACGAATGATACGGCGAGCGAACACCCTAACGTGATGGCAATGGCTAGTGCCTGATCGTAAAAAAGCGCCCCGGATAATCCGTTCAGAAAAACTAGCGGAACAAATACGGCAAGGGTAGTAAGTACCGAACTGACTAGCGGACTCATCACTTCGGTAGTACCGTGCACACATGCACGAAAAAGATAGGGCAATCGTTCCGGGCGTTCTGCCTGTGCCCAGTGTCGTGTAATATTATCGAGTACAATGATGGCATTATCAATCAACATGCCTACTCCGAGCGCCATTCCGCTTAGGGAAATAATATTGATTGAAAGATTGAAAAGATAAAAAAAGAAAAAAGATAGTAGCAACGAGCTCGGTAAACTGATGCCGATGATGAATGCCGTGCGATAGTTCGACAAGAAAAAAAAGAGGACTAAAAAAGCACATATGCCACCATAGAGCAGCGCGCTCTGCAAGTTATCAATGCTGGTGCGTAGTAAAACGGATTGATCTTGGGTAATCGCAAACCGAAGGTGAGGAAATTCACTACGAAATTGACGCACGGTATCGTAAAAAGCTTGCATCACGCTTCGCATTTGCGCATCGGGATGCTTGTGCAAGGTAACGACTACCCCCGGTACGGCATGGAATAAATGCCATGCGAGTGGTGTTGCGGTTTCTTCGCTGACAGCCGCTACTTCTGCCAACTGAATGGTTCGTCCGGGAAGGCGCAGGGGAAGAGCTTTCACATCTTCCGTAGAACGCAAAGTGGCTTCAATTTGCAAGAAATACCGATACTGCCCATCTTTCACCGAGATAGCGCCAAGGGGCTGGTTGTTTTCGCGCAGGCTCTGTTCTATGGCTGCCACAGAAAGCCCCCATGCCGCTAATTTATCGGGATGGGGTACTATACGGATCCTACGGCGTTGTATGCCATTAATATCAACGAGTGCTACTCCTTCTAAAGACTCTAAGCGTTTTTTGAGGACTTTTTCTGCCAAATTACTTACAGCCATCAAATCGTTGGTAGGAGTTTGAGGAAGTATTTGTAAACGGGCAACTGGGATATCGGCAGTGTTTAGCCGCACTACTTGCGGGCGGGGTACGCCTTCGGGGAAAGCCGTACTTAATCGGTCAATTTGCTCATTTGCTGCTAAATATGCCAACTGCATATCGGCGCCATAGGCAAATTGCAAGCGCAGAGTGCCTACTTCGGCAGAGGCTTCTGAGTCGATTTTCTCTACGCCGGGCAGGGTCGCCAATTGCTCGCGAATGGGCTGCATAATCGCCGATTCAATTTCTGTAGCCGAACGGTTGGGTACTGTGGCATAAATACGCAACTGCGGAATTTCTACTGAAGGCAGCAGCGATACGGGCAGGTGATTCAGTGCCCACAAACTCGCGATGAGCAATGCTGCAAACGACATACCTACGGCTATGGGGCGACGAAGTAGGAAAGAAAGCACGATGTATTCAAATACAATTTTTGATTAGGCACTTACCAATAAAACTCTTGCATGCAAACATAAAATACAAGAAATGAATTGCACTTATGTCATATCGCTGAATTCTAAATTCAATCTATTTGGTAAATCCGTTTTTGAATCGCTGTACACCCATGTAATCATGAAACTATTTGGCATTATTCAAGTTGGTTCTCCAAAGTGAAACGATAAACCCCTAAACGTCCGTTAGCTTCATCTAAAATGCCCTCTGCATAGAAATAGGGTGCTATATAGGCTAATACTCGAAACCGCATGGGCACTAGCACATCGGCTACAAGCTGTTGGTTTTCATACACTTGCAGGCGCTGAGGATTCTGATTTTGTTCATTATAGACTCCACCAAGCGTATACGTGCGAAACAACCACTGTAGCTGAGGGAAATACCGAATATGCGTATAATATCCTTCGGTGGTGCGACTTTTAGTAAACGCTTCGGCATCGTAGGCAGTTTCTACCGTATTTGTTTCTGTATAATCGGTATTCATACCGATACCTGCCACACCGAATTTATGGATTAATTTAAAGTCGGTGGTGTACTGATAGATTTTTTCATCCGGTTCAAAACCAACATACAAATACGTACCGTCGAAATCGTAATAATGTCCAATTAAATGAGGGATAAAGCGGTATTCTTGGTATTTATCAGACTTGTTTCCAAAAACTCTTTTTACTTTCCCGGTGTGCATACTTACCTCTGCTAATATTCTAGCTTTTTCATAATAGGCTTCAGTAGCAAAGGCGTTGAGGCGCTCGTGTTCCGTATCGATATTGAGGAGTAGGGTACTATCGGTAATTTGCTCGAGCTGATTGTGAATGTAGGCAAACTCGTACATATCGGGGAGGTCTACATATTTTTCAGGTTCAGTCAAGAGTAGGTTATAACCGACTGAGCCATTCCAATCGATTCTAAACTTTCGCCGATAGTTCCATGCTTTGTCATACAAGTAAAAGTTCCAATCTTCTAGCAACAGATGCCCGCTATCGGGTAGGTATAGATAATTATGAATTTGAGGAATCTCGCCAAAGTTACGCCCTCTATTTACCCTTCTACCAATGGAATCCCCTTGGAGAGAGTATAAATTGGCCTCGGCGTAGAGTTCATCTAAATACAAAATTGTGTCTTTGTAGATAGCGAGTCGTCCTCTTCCTGAAAAATTATCCAAAGGTAACATGATAGAATCAAGCGAAATAGAATACTTTGGTGTAAATTCGTTTGTTGCGATGCTTCCACAAGCGTATAATAACGATAAATAGGCTGAAATTATTAAATAGAAGAAAACGTTTTTCATCGTGTCCCTATGAATTGATTAGGTTATAACTCTTATAATAAATCCTTGTTAGGATTAAGAAAATAAAATTCTCCCTGTATGAAAAAATTTAATAGTCTACAGCAGGATTAAACAGCTCAGAAACACTTTTCAAATGCGAAAGCCGCTCTTCTAACAGGCGACGGATGTACGGGTCGTATTGGTACAAACGATACATACGTTGGGCGACCGTATCGGATCGATGGTGGAAGTCTGCAAATTGTTGCTCAATAGGGCGAAATGCTGATAAATCTGCAAATAACTTTTCTTTATCTTCATAAGGTGGGAGGCTTTTTTCGCGCTGTGCCCAATACAAAGAGTCATAAGAAGCTCTACCACGAACTGTATATCCGTGGTTTAGCTGAAAAAACGAGGAGTTGCTACTTTTATACAGTGGTTTTTCTATTTTTCGCATTTCATCATTATTTAGCCATAACGAAACGGTATACTTAGAGTCTGTTGGGAAATTTTATTTTGTTGTTTTGCCAATTCGCCAAAGCGA
>CAYMYI010000005.1:59197-70394 GCA_964394585.1 uncultured Roseobacteraceae bacterium | reverse complement strand
GGTGGATTGTGCGAGCTAGATACTCTTTCCCCGTACCGGTTTCCCCTTGAATAACAACCGTCATGTTTGTAGGGGCTACCAGTTCTACGTGCCGAAGGACTTCTTGGGCAGCACGGCTCTTTCCGTGGATGTAGCGTTTTGACTGTGTTCTAGGCAAAGGAGGTGAGGAACTCGGTTGTTTATGCGTTTTTTCTTCGCTTTGGGCAATAGCCTCACGAATGATATGTAAAATTTCTTCTGGGTGTAGCGGTTTGGTGATGTACTCAAAGGCTCCTTGTTTAATAGCTTTTACTGCTATTTTAACATCGGCGTAGCTCGTAGTGATGATGAACCCCGCTGTGGGTTGCAATATTTTACTTTGTTTCAAAAGGGTCATCCCGTCGGTATCGGGCAAACGGAATGCACACAAAACAGTGTTGACCGTCTTGCCTTTTAAAACTTTCAAAGCGTCTTCACCGGTATGTGCTGTGGAAGTAGCATATCCCTTCTTTTTTAAAAATTTGGAAAGTAGATCGCAGGTATCATAATCATTATCAATAATAAGAATGTGATCCATAGTAAATAATTGGAGTTTGTGAGTGAAAAAAGATTTTTATGAACGAAAGCTCGTCTACAAAAAAAAATGGACAATTTGCCGCTCTCTTATTTAAAAGACTATGAGGAACTTAGATTGTTGTGCGTCTTAACCGATATTTGGGAAATGTGTAGAATGTTTTCTACATATTTCATCTAATGAAGAAGTAAGAGAGTGTCTCGATTTAAGGGAAAAAAGACGGACTACCTGTTAGCCTTGTAGCGTATCCAACGGTGGTTTGCCGAGTCGCGTACTTTGCCTTTGTAGATGGGTGTAGGCGAGGAATCCACAAAGATAAGTTTGCCAATGAATTGCCGTCCGTCAGAGAGATTGAACCGATCGTTAGGGGTTACTTCTACCGTAATTGTGGTAATGATACCCAACCTTTTAAATTGTTTTTTTACTTTTGATTGATGCGTGAACGTATCGAACGTGTAGGCATTCTCCGAAGTGGTAGGCTGATAGTGGAACGTGCCCCCTTCGATGGAATATGCAAAGCGAGATTTCAGGGTAATGGTTGCCTCCGTAATTTTGTGGTAGCGGCTAAACGCATTCAATAATAAAGTAGCCTTACCAATTGTAGGAGTTTCCCTAGCCTGAAATGAGATGAAACGAGGGGCAGTAGGCACTACCCACCCATTTGCAATACGGATTTTAGAAATTTGATGTAGGGTAAAACTTTTTGGAATAATTCCTAAGCGGAGATATTTCGCCGGAATTTCAAGCCCTTGTCGAAAAGGAGTGCTTGCAAGGCAAAAGCCTGCGGTACTATCTGCATTGCTTATGTGAACTTCTCCTTTTGCTCGATCCCATATCGCTCTTGAAAAGTCGGCTTTCCACCCGTGGTAAGGAAATAGAAACGCCAAATGATAGGCATTTGAGGGGCGTTCGAACTGCAGACTTCCATCGGGAAGCTGTGTTTGTACTACTTGCTGTGCTAGCATTAGTGTGTCCTTCGTAGCCGGATGTACGATAGCTACATCCACCAATTTTTGCTGTGCCTGTAAGTTTGGAGAAGAAATCATCAGGGCAATAAGCACCGCTACTGTGGCTTCAAGCGTTTTCCACAATTTTCTTCGTGGGGATATTGCATAGAAATGTACCTTTGTAGCAGATTTTGTGAAATACCACGACATCTTTTCTTTATAATAAACGCTCTGATTGACTTCCATTGCAAGATTATTATCATATGAAATTTCATAACATTGCATGCCTTCCTTTTTTTGTCCTTTTTAGTTTATTGATGGGTTGTAATGCTCAGTCGGTTGAAGATACTGAAAAACCATGGGAAGGTGCTTGGATTGGTGCTGTAGATACACCGCCATACCCCGATTTAATGCACTTTCGGTACGACTCTGCCGGTTGGGTACGCTTTTACTACAACGAGGTTGACATGCACAAGCTTTCGGGATTAGAATTAAATAATACGGAAGTGAGTTTCCCCATAGCATTTGGCGACTTTCAAGGCAGTTTTCAGGGGACTCGCCAAGGCAATGTAATTAAAGGTGTTTTGAAGAAAGGGGGAACTGAGTACAAAGCCAATTTGGTAAAAGTAATTCCCGAAGGACTCGATCGCATAGGCGAGATGGTAGGCTATTTTGAGTTTGGCCCCGGGCATATTGTACAATTAGAACCATTTCTTATTGATATGTCGCTCACACCGCTTTCGTTTACCGATTTCCGAAGTGGCAACCAACGTATAGCTTTTCCGGTAGGAAATGGCAAATATGCCGCAGGCCCTCAAATGCTAAACCCATATCCAGAAGTACTTTCGTTTTCTTTGCCGCAAGGTGCTGATACAGCTCGGTACGATTTAGTGCTAAACGACCCTGAACTCGGCGAATTAAAAGGAATGCGCTTGGCAGACTTAATCAATCAAGAAGATATCACTATAAATAACGGCGATGTACAATTAGCCGCTACCATTACCTATCCGAATATCGAAGCGGAAAGCTATCCTCTTGTCGTATTTGTACCTGGTGCCGGGGAAAGCACGCGACAAAACTCATTTAGCGAGTACATTAGCCTTTTACCTTATTATGGAGTAGCCACACTTGTGTACGACAAACGAGGCTGTGGAGAGTCGACCGGAGATATGCGCAAGAGCAATTTCGACGATTTCGCTTCCGATGTAACTGCAGTGGTCAATTCGGTTAAACAGTTAGAAACGATTCATGCTGTTGGGTTATTAGGAATCGACCAAGCGAGCTATATAATGCCCATTGCTGCACAGCGCCTTCCCGACTTATCGTTTATCATTATGCTTTCCGGTTCTGCCATGTCGCTTAAAGCTCAAGAATTGCAAGCCTGCGAATTACGGCTTCGTGCCGATGGTTACAACGATGCCGAAGTGGAAGCGGCTCTCGCTTACCAAAAGCTAATGTTCGACTACTTGGCAGGCAATGCGGATTCGCTTGCGTTGCAACAAGCAGCCGATGCTATGGAAAGCGAGTTGTGGTCGTCGTACGTAACTTCTTTCAATAATAAAAAATACATGGAGTGGTGGCGCAATTATCATACGGTTGATCCGACCGAGTCTTTAAAAAAGCTAGATTTACCTGTATTAGCATTGTATGGCGAGCAAGATGTATTGCTAAAAACCAATGAGCACGCTAACGTGCTGAAAGAGTATATTGCCCTCAACCCCGATACGGTAAGCCGCGTAATTACCTACCCGGATGCCAATCATTTTTTAATATTAGGCGAAAGCCGAGGCGATTTCCAGTTTACCGAAATTGTAGGCTATGCCCCGGGCGTATTTAATACCATCAACGAGTGGGTAGTACGCCGTTTTGGATTATTGGAATAGGATAATGAAGAAAGGATATTCCCTGGAAGAACTAACGCAGAAATTAGCCTCTTTTTGTGCATATCAAGAGCGTAGTAAGCAAGATGTGCGCCGAAAGCT
Organism: uncultured Roseobacteraceae bacterium; assembly: GCA_964394585.1. GTDB lineage: Bacteria > Bacteroidota > Bacteroidia > Cytophagales > Flammeovirgaceae > CAYUJH01. The sequence goes on along the minus strand of CAYMYI010000005.1, from coordinate 66,912 downwards.
TCAAACTTTGGGGGCAACCTCAGCGCAAACCGACGAGGTACTTGCCTGGCTCGAAGAAGAGAATTTCTTAAATGAAAAACGCTTTGCAGCAAGTTTCGCCCGCGGGCATTTTGTATACAAACAATGGGGAAAACGAAAAATTCGCTATGCTTTGGAAGGGAAAGGACTCAAGAGTACTTATATCGAACAAGCCATTGCGCAGGAAATTGACGAGGAAAGCTACCTGAACACTTTACTTGAGTTAATGCGCAAAAAATGTGAAGCATTAAATCCTGACCTATCACTTTTAGAAAAAAGGCAAAAAGTGCAGCAGTATGCTTTGGGCAAGGGCTATGAACCAGAGTTGGTTCAGGAACGGTGGAAAGAACTCAGCAGTTCTCTGAAAGAGAGATAGAACTTGAGAATTGCCCACTTAGCGCATACCAAGTGGGCAAGGTGATACATCTTTGTTAGGAGGTTAGAACCAAGTTAATAGAATTCTACTTCAAAGTCGCTGAGAGCGTCGCGATACATTTCTTTCAACATCTTCAATTCCTGTATTTCTTCTTCAGAAAGGCGTTCGTATTCCGACTGACGAACTAATTCGTTGAGGCGCTGGTATGCCTCACTAGGCGACAATGGAAGTGTAATCTGATCCATAAAAGAATAAAGTTTAGTTTGTAAATAGAAGATGTACGATATTACTCATCATACTTTACCTCAGGAGTACCTAGCTGTTAAAAGTCTGCGAAATTTTCGGGCTTCGTTGTTATAAATATCGAAAAACAGTGGGGTTTTGGAAGCCTCCTCAACTTTGTAGGGCTTTTTTTAAAAAAAATGATGAACTTGAAGTTCAGACGCTTTTTCTTCTAACTATTTCAATCATTATGATAGACGAGATTAAACGCATTGCCCTCATTGCACACGATGGCAAGAAAGCAGAAATGGTTGCTTTTGTAAAAGATCATGCCGAAGCTCTTGCGAAAACCGAAATTGTAGCAACCGGAACTACCGGCAAGCATATTGCACAAGCCGGACTTTCCGTAGAAGCAAAGCTCTCAGGACCTATGGGAGGAGATGCACAAATTGCTGCTCAAGTAGCTGAGGGGCATATTCATGCAGTTATTTTTTTTCGCGATCCGCTTGGTAAGCACCCGCACGAACCCGATGTGCAGATGTTATTGCGTTTGTGCGATTTATACAATGTTCCGCTAGCTACAAACCATGCAACAGCACATTATTTATTGCTTGGTTTAATTGCCCATGTAGGAAAGTGATTTTTAATCTTTAAACTATTAAACTATGGCGCAAGAAACTTCTCAATCCGTTTTCTATCGTTTTAACGATTGGGTACAACGCTCGGTAACGATTAAGCTGCTTTCGATTGGCTTTCTTATTCTAATTTTATTGATACCTGCTAGTATGATTGAAGGGCTGATCAGTGATCGGCAGTATGCCAGTGAATCAGCAATTTTAGAAGTAAGTAGTAAGTGGGGCGAGCGGCAATTGGTAGCAGGTCCCATTCTTTCTTTGCCGTATAAAAAGTATGTAAAAAATGCTGAGGGAAATATCATTGAAGTTACCGAGTATATTCATTTTTTGCCCGAAACGCTTAAAATTCAAGGAACGATTTCGCCTGAAAAACGGCACAGAGGTATTTATGATGTAGTGGTTTATACCGCTTCGCTTACGATTGAAGGAGAGTTTCCTACCCTTGATGTAGAAAACCTAAATGTAGACTCGGCAAACGTTATTTGGAAAGATGCTCGCCTCAACTTGGGCATTACCGATATGCGAGGTATTCAAAAAAGCATTGCTGTTCAGTGGAACGATGCCGAACATATATTTGATCCTAGCTTATCGAACTCAGAAGTCCTACAAACAGGCGTTAGTGCGAGTGTACCAGTAACTTGGAAACGCGATGCTTACTCTTTTGGGTTATCAATTACTTTAAATGGAAGCGGTGAACTCAACGTATTACCTTTGGGTAAGGTAACCACTCTGGATTTACAAGCACCATGGACCACTCCCAAGTTCGATGGTTCTTTCCTGCCAGATGAGTACACCATTTCAGAAAACGGTTTTGAAGCACATTGGGAAGTATTGCACTTGAACCGCAACTATCCTCAAAAATGGATAGGAACCGATCATACAGTGGAATATTCAGAGTTTGGGGTTGATTTATTGCTTCCTGTAGACCAATACCAAAAAAGCATGCGCTCTGCGAAATATGCAATCATGTTCATTGCACTCACTTTTATGATTTTATTCTTCACTGAAGTACTAAACCGCAAACGTATACATCCTTTCCAATACATTTTGACCGGCTTAGCGCTTTGTATTTTTTATCTTTTATTGTTATCGCTTTCCGAACATATCGGGTTTAATGCGGCATATATAGTTTCTAGTATTGCTATTCTAACCATGGTAACCGCCTATGCAGCAACTATTTTCAAGCACCGAAAACTCACCTTGCTTACCGGCGGCATTATATTTCTGTTATATGCTTTTTTATTCACCACCTTACAATTACAAGACTATGCCCTATTAATGGGAAGTTTGGGGTTATTTTTTGTAATGGCAGTCATCATGTATTTATCGCGCAAAGTGGATTGGTATCGGGTAGGGGAAGCGTCGGTTAAGCAACCCAAACCACAAGAATGAGTATCTGAAGAGAAGCGATTTGTACAACTTCACCAATATTTTTTGCTATTTTTTATAAATTCAATCGAAAACCTGTTAGGTTAGCTAACTTGGTTCAAGGATTTTTCGCCTTGAATCCCTACGCTCTTACAACCGAACACTAATTATTCGTACAATATGTTAGATACTATTTTTAACCTAGAAAACCTGTTGGCAGATCCGGTACTGCTTGCCGAAATTGTAATTGTTGCGTTAATCATTTTAACTCAACTTACAGTGTATTTCCGCAATAAACGCTCAATCCGAAAGCTGCGTAATGCCTACCCAGAGTCGCAAGAACTACAAATAGAGTTGGTAAGTGTGAAGCCCCAAAAAGTGGGCAACCATGAAGAAGAATCGCCTACTACGAACGAATTAGGAAAGGTGGGTACTATCAAAAAAGATGGAAGACACTCCGAAGTGTTCAGCCAAATTGTAGATGCCACCAACGATTATATTTTGAGAAATAAAGGGGGGATTAGCTTCCCAGCTCTGGAGCAAATTGCAGAACGCAAAATTAAATCGTGGGAAGATGGCATAGAGTCGGTGCTCGTACTTCCGTTATATATCGGTTTATTGGGCACTTTTTCAGGAGTTATTATTGGGTTAGTCAAAATCGCATTTGTTGGTGTGAGCGATCAGGCAATACAATCGTTCATTGGCGGGGTACTCATCGGGATGATTGCCAGTGCCTTTGGTTTGTATTTAACTATTCGGAGTAATGGGATTTTTAAAAGAGCTAGGCAAAAGCGCGACGAGGAGCAATATAACTACTTCAGCTTCATACGCTTAAATTTATTACCGCCCTCGCATAAAACGGTACCAACCGATTTTAAATCGTTGCGCTACAACTTAAACTCTTTCCACGAAGAGTTCATCAATTACCAAAAAGACTTAAACGTAGCATTGGGCGATACCCTTAAACGCTTTGAAGATCTGCGCGATGTGTTCCAAAATTTGAAGGAGCTCGAGGCTAGCCTTAGTAGCATTAGTCACTTCATGAAAAACAACAACACATTGATGGAGCGACAGGCGCAATCGCTTGAAGCAGTTACCGAACGCACAATGGCACTTACCAACCAGATTGGTACTCAGATTGACCAAGTGGATGGAAAACTTCAAAATATTGGTAGAAACCGTTCTGTGGCGCCATACGAAGAAACCGAAGGTGAACTTGTGGTAACCGATGTAACTCCAACGGCATCTACTGCTACTACTCCCGGCATTTCAGAAGAGAATTGGAACAATATGCTAGAACGGTTAGAAGAAACCGAAACCGCTACACGCCAAATGGCATCGCAAGTGAGTAACTTATACACATTTTTACAAAAGCGCATGGGCGAAGGAAGTAATCGTAATTTCCTAAACTCATTTATGTTTAAGTTTTTCACGTTTACAGGCATTTTGGCTTTTCTGGCAGGGCTTGGAATGGCGGTTTACTATTTCCTCACCATCATTTATCCCAACTATTTCTATTAATAAAATATAGAAATGATGGTCGTACTTTTTGATTAAATGATATGGAAAAAAATTCAAGAAATTTTTTCTGGGCAAGTTACGCCGATTTAATGACGGCGCTCTTTATCGTAACTCTTGTACTTTTCGTGCTGAGTTACAAAATGTTCACGGATAAAGCAGCAGCCGTACTAGCTCAGAAAGATGAAATAGCTCAACAAGCCCAATTACTAGCCCAACAAGCTGAAGAACTAGCCACTCGCCGAGCAAGCATGGCACTACAACAGCAAGAGCTAGACAGTATACATACAAGTTTGGCGTTCCAACAAATAATGGCAGATTCACTCGTGCAAGAGCTTGAAGATGAGCGCGGAAGGCTATTGGTCATGGAGGTAGAATATCGTAAACTAAAAGAAATCGAAAAATCAATTTCGAGTTTAGATCCTCAGTACTTCCGTTACCAAGAAGACTATAAACGGCACGTATTAGCGGCTGATGTACAGTTTCAAACAGGGAGCGCAGCCATACAACCGCAATATCAAAATTTGCTAATTGAAGCGGGGAAAGAGTTGCAAAATTTGATTACTCGTATCGATACCGATGAAAACATCAAATACATGTTGGTGATAGAAGGCAGCGCTTCCAAAGATAACTATAGCCGAAATTATGAATTAAGTTATGCCCGTGCTTTGCAGCTTTTCCGTTTGTGGGAACAGCGCGGTATCACGTTTGATAAAGATCGAATTGAAGTAATTATTGCCGGAAGCGGAACAGGTGGCATCGGGCGCGTGCAAGGAGATGAAAAGAAAAACCAGCGGTTCCTTATTCAAATCATACCAAAAGTAGGCACTATTGAGCTGCCCAACATGGAGCGTGAGTTTGATACGGCTCCCGAAGGCGAATAAGCTACTCCACAAGCTTGATTTGTTTGGCTTTCCAAACTCGCTCAATTTCGATATGAAAACAAAAACTTTAAGAAGGCTGTCTCGATAAGAGCAGTCTTTTTTTTATAATAATGAAAACGCTAACGATAACACAAAGGTGGGTTTATGCTTGTAAACTAAAAAGTTGGCCAAAAATTTTGGTGCCTTTCTATTTAGGGAATGCTTTAGGCATGCATTACACCGAAAGCCCTTCGTGGAGCTTACTATTTGTTGGAGGAATCGCTACGGCTTTAGGTACCGTGTTTATCGTATTAATGAACGATTGGGGCGATCGGCGGATTGATGCCCTCAAACGTTCGATGTTCCCCGACGGATGCTCGCCCAAAACTATTCCAGACCAAATTTTGCCTCCTCGGCATGTTCTTTTTGGTGGAGTTATAGCAGGTATTGCAGCTTCAGTGCTTATCATAGCAGTGGGCAGTTTATTGTTGGAACGTTCGCTAACTCCTTGGTTTGCCCTGCTCAGTTGTGTATTCTTTATCTTTTATACGCTGCCTCCGGTGCAGTTAAACTATAGGGGTGGGGGCGAACTACTCGAAATGCTAGGAGTTGGCGCAGTTTTACCGTGGTTTATGGCATATTTGCAATCGGGCCAATTTCTCATTTTTGACGCAGTTTTAATACTGTTATCGTACAGCTTTCTTTCCTTAGCAAGCGCTATAGCAAGCGGGCTCAGCGACGAGGAAAGCGACCGAAAAGGGGGGAAAACTACGGTGGTAACTACTTGGGGTAATCCCGTGGCGCATAAGCTTATCAAAGTTGCCTACGCCTTGGGAGTAGGAGGGGCTATCGTAGCTTTATGGAGCGTGAAACCCTTAGCCTTAAAAATCGGCTTGGGCTTGGGGGTGCTTTTTTTACTGTTTTATTTTATAAAGATGCTACCATGGTCTAAAAGAGCAAAAACCAATGCTTTTCATGAGCAAGGCATATTTAAGTTGTATTTGCACAAAGGTATTTGGTACTTTGGAGCCGTACTAGCATCGGTAGTCATTATATTTAAAACCATTTGGGGATGAGTTTACCAGCAGCATCGGGGTTTGAAACGATTGATAGTTGGATTGCAAGTCAGAACATTATTTGCCATTCATTGAATCCTACGCAGCCCTGTGCACCAACGTTTCAGACATTATGGGAACGTTGGCAAAGCGCATATCCTCATGCTGAAGAGTCGTTTTTTGAGGTTTACGCCGGAGTAATTTTAGATTTTGTGCAAAAACAAGTTCGTTTCTTTCCCGAAAATATTTTCTGGGATTACGCCTATCTATTTCAATTTGTGATAGAAGAAGCTCTATCTGCAGCACAGCCTCTCAACGTAATCGCCGAATACCACAAGCTCCTTACTGACCTACTGAAGATTTTTGGCAACGAAGGCAACATTAGCTTTCGCTACATGCACGATTTTATGTATGGTTTCGATTGGGCAAAATGGGTAAAAAAAGAACCGGTATGTCGAAAAAACACCCCGCCTTTCCACAAAGATTTTTTAGCCTATTTATTAAAGAGGGGAAAAGAATTAGAAGTGCTTATTTCGCAAAATGATGCAAAGTATCATCAAATCCCCGAAGGGAGTTATCGAAATCCTTTTGTCTTTTCGCGAAACCCTAAAGAGGAAGCCCACCTTCTGCGTACATTAGCAGCCGATGGGCTTCTTCCGGTTTGTGCTTGGGAGTATGGTTTACCGCTTCAATGGCAACTTCCTTTTGCACAATTGCGCCAAGAACGAGCATTGGCTTTAGGAATCCCTACGAAGTAAATAGAACACCCTCGTTTTTTGGGAAACTAGCTTGCAGTAGTCTTTTTCGTGGTTTTCTTGCGAGTGGTTTTTCTTTTCTTTGGAGTTTCTTCTTCTACCACATCTTCTACGTCAGCTAAAATACGCCCGCAGTGTTCACAAACGATGATTTTCTTTTTGTCCTTAATATCTACTTGACGTTGTGGTGGCACCATGTTAAAACACCCCCCACAAGCAGCTCGTTTTACGGCTACTACAGCAAGTCCGTTACGTGCATTTTTCCGAATTTTATTGTACGATTTCAGCAATCGTTCTTCGATTCCTTTTGAAGCGCGCTCTCTTGATTTTTTAAGTTTTTCTTCTTCTACTTCCGTTTCCGAAATAATTACATCGAGTTCTTTCTTTTTATTCTCTAAATCTTTCTTGCGTTCTTCTAATATGTGCGTCGTTTCATCGATTTGAACTTGCTTAGCTTCAATCAGTTCCTCAGCTTCTTTAATTTTTTTGTTAGAGATTTGAATTTCAAGGTCTTGAAGCTCCATTTCTTTGGTAATAGCGTCGTACTCGCGGTTATTTCGTACGTTTAATTGCTGTTCTTCATAGCGGGCGATGAGTTTCTTGGAATCTTGAATGGCGTTTTTCTTTTCCTTAATAGTGGTTTCGTAGGCTTCTCGCTCAGCGACAAACTTATCGACACGTGTCTGATAGCCTTCAATTTCATCTTCTAAGTCTTGTACTTCTTCGGGTAAATCGCCACGCACTTTTCGAATTTCATCGAGTTGAGAATCAATTTGTTGAAGCTTCATTAACGCTTCGAGTTTCTGAGCAACCGTTGTTTCCATATTATAATATACCTGTATTACGTGAAATTATGCCCAATTCAGGCATGAAAAATTTTAATCTGCAATTTTAACAATAATCGT
>CAYMYI010000005.1:21310-59187 GCA_964394585.1 uncultured Roseobacteraceae bacterium | reverse complement strand
CCGGGTTAGTGGGCACTGTAGAAACCAGGATTGGGGTAATTGCTTCCCCAAATTTTTCGGTCAGAAAATCGGCTAGAAGATGGCGGGTAAATGTTTCGCTTTCAAAATGACCGATATCGGCGATGATGATGCGACCATCGGCGTCAAAAAACTCATGGTACTTAAAATCGGAAGTTATAAAAATATCCGCTTTGGCACGAATCGCATCTTTGAGTAAAAAACTACCCGCTCCGCCACAAACGGCAACCCTTTGGATTGGTTTATCGCGTAATGCGGTATGTTTAAAGCCTTTTAGCTCCATTTTTTGGATTAGGTAGGTAAAAAAATCAGATTCTGCCATAGCTTTGGGCAGCTCGCCAACCATCCCTGAGCCAACCATAGGATTGCTATTTTCTAAAGGATAAATATCGTAGGCAACCTCTTCATAAGGATGAGCGTGTTTTAATGCTTTTACTATGTTATCCTGTTTGTGCGGACTTATGAGCATTTCAAGCCGAGTTTCAGAAACCCGTTCCAACATTCCCTTTTGCCCATAGACAGGGTTTGAGGCATCATTCCCTTGGAATGTACCCACTCCTTCCAGTTGGAACGAGCAAGTTTCGTAATTACCAATTACGCCGGCGCCTGCTTCGCTTAGGGCATTCATGACCCGTTCTGTCTCTTCTTGGGGTACGAAGGTAACCAACTTGCAATAGTTAATTTTACCGGGTGCTAAAATACGGCAGTTTTCAAGCCCAAGCCGCTGGCAAATTCGTGCATTTACGCCGTTGGCAACATTATCGAGGTTGGTATGGATGGCATATAGGGCGACATCATTTTTTATGGCTTTGATTATCGTCCGTTCAACATAATTATTCCCATTGAGTTGTTTCAATCCAAAAAATAAAATAGGATGATGGGCAACAATCAGGTTACATCCTCGCTCTATGGCTTCGTCGACAACTGGTTCTGTGGCATCGAGTGTAGTGAGCACACCGGTTACTTTCATAGTGGGGTTGCCTACAATCAGTTTGGCGTTGTCGTAACTTTCTTGCAGCGAGCGGGGGGCTATCGTTTCTAAGTATTGCGTGATTTCTTGGACTGTCATATCATTATTGGTTTGGTTTTAAAAAGCAAAACGTGCTGTTAGCTATTTAAGTAAAGATATAAGTACCTTGTGAAGATAGAATGTTAGCCTTTCTTGTAGTAGGAAAACACCAAGTTTTCTCCTGCGGAAAAGAAGATAGGCATACCACAAAAATTTGTACTTTTAGATGTAAAACAAGCCTTAAACCGAACAAAAAAGTAAAAATGGAAACCGTAAAACCTTACACAACTTCTTTGCATCGTGCAAATGCTTATTGGATGGCGGAAATTGCCAAAGCGGCTTACTTTAAGCTAGACGATGACGCACAAACACCCGATACCAATAGAATTTTTTCGTACCTAACACAAAAAGACCCTCGGTTTCTTAGTGTAGAAGGATACACAAAAAATAGCGCACAGGCAATTATAGTGGAGCACGAAGACTACCTGTGCATGGGCTTTCGCGGAACCGACGAAATAGCCGATTGGCTCGATAACCTCAACATCATATCCATCGATGCCCTTTTCGGAGAATTTCATAAAGGGTTTTATATGGCAAACCAAGATGTATGGGAGCCTATTTTTCGGAAATATCGCCAACTGCGCAATGCCAAACGGCGACCGTTATTTATTACCGGGCATAGCCTAGGCGGTGCTATGGCTACTGTGGCGGTGGCAAGGCTCGTTCACCAAGATTTACCCTTCTCTTCGTGCTATACCTTTGGGCAGCCTCGCGTAATGACCCGCGACACCTCGCGTGTGTTCAACCTAGAAGCCAAAAGCCGTTTCTTCCGCTTTCAGAATAATAACGATTTGGTAACTCGCGTACCAGCTCGTTTATCGGGCTATTCGCATGTAGGAACCTTTCTGTACATTTCTGAAGAAAAAGTGATTCACAATGATCCTGGCTTTTGGTTCCGTTTTGTAGATGCAATAGACGGAGCCACCGAAGCTATTGGCGAACGTGGTATTGATATGATTGAAGACCATGATATGGAAGACTATCTAGCGGCTATTCAATCTTGGAATTGCGATTTTTAAACCTCATGCAAAAGATTAATCAGTATTTTGAGCGCATCGGACTCCGTGAACTGTCGTTTCCGCAAGAGCCAACGGGAGCACTATTAAAAAAAATGCATCGCAATCATTTGCTGCACATTCCATTTGAGAATTTGGATATCCACTTAGAAAAGGAGATTCCTCTAAGTATCCCTTCTTTTTATCAAAAAATTGTGGAAAAGAAACGTGGAGGATGGTGTTACGAGATGAATGGGCTGTTTTATTGGGTACTCACCATGTTAGGCTACGATGCCGATTTGATTACTTGCCAAGTGGCGGAAAAAGATGGTACTATTGGATCAGAGTTCGACCATATGGCAATTATAGTACGCATTGAAGAGCGTGTGTATCTCTGCGATGTGGGATTTGGCGGAGGGTTTTTAGAACCATTGCCACTTGAAGCCAATTACGAGATAGAAATGCATGGCGATTGCCACAAAATCACGGAAGAAGAAGGGCGATATCAGCTTTGGCGAAAACCTTTTTGTAAAGGCGATTTTGAACTAAAGTATGTGTTTAAACTTATGGAGTGTAAACTCATTGATTTTGCCGACCGAAGCCAATACTTACAAACTTCTGCTGACTCGTGGTTTACCCAAAAGCGGTTTTGTACAAAAGCAACCCCTACAGGTAGAGTTACCCTAATAGATACTACGCTTCAGGTTCGAACCGATGATAAGGTACACGAAAATGGGGTTGCCAACGCCGATTACATTCAGGTATTAGAAAAATATTTTGGGATTTCGCTGTGGGATAGTACCGAAGAGACATAGGCTGACGCTGAAAGATCAATCCCACTGACGCCAACTTTCCTCGTAGTAGCGCACCAATACTTGGTTATTGAGCGAATTTGTTTCGATAGACGGAGGGCGCTGCATATCGGGCTCAAAGATGAAAAGTTGAGGTAAGATTTCGCTCACTAAAAAACGGTTTTGCAATCGGGCTTCATTTTTTTGCAAATGCTGGCGAACTTTCGTTTCAATGGCTTCATGTAGCAGGCCGGCGTCGTTCATCAATTCCGGTTGCGGGGAGGTAAATGCCATATTGAATCCCCACATGCCAAAGGTAGGGAGATAGACGTTCATGGGGACTACAACAGGAAACACTGAGCCTAAGGTCTGCTCGATGCACCAAAAAGCATTGCGGGCAAAAAATGGGGAAGTCGATTGTGTAATAATCACAGCTGTTGGGGTAAGAATCTGCCGGAGCATACGGTAAAATGTTCGGCTATACAGTTTGCCGAGCGAAGGCGAGTTGGGGTCGGGCAAGTCAATTATCACCAAATCGTATGTAATCTTGGTTTCTTTTACATAATTGAAGGCATCGGCGTGGATTATATGAACGTTTGGGTGCTGTAAAGCGCCCTGGTTTACCCTGGTGAACAGCGGATTTTCAGTCGCTATTTGAGTAACGGCAGGGTCTAAATCTACCAAATCGATTTCACCAATTTCAGCGTATTTAATTAGCTCGCGGACTGCTAAGCCATCACCGGCTCCTAGCAAAAGGATACGTTCGGGGTTTGATACAAATGCCATAGGAACATGCACGAGAGGTTCGTGATAGCGGTATTCGTCGATGGTAGAAAACTGCAAATTTCCATTGATATACAAGCGGGTATCGTTGTTGTACTTGGTAACCACAATGCGTTGGTAAGGCGATTGTTTCGAAAAAACGATGTCATCGGAGTAGACCATCTGTTCTAACAGCCCACTAATCTGAAACGAATACACAAAACCAAGCACCATGAGCGATAAGGACGCCCACCCAAAAAGCATTTTTTGGCTTACGGCTCTTAGTTGGCTTTTAAATAGATATACGTTGAGTAAACCAACTCCTAAGTTTAAAGCGCCTACTACAAAAGATGTCCGTAAAATGCCCAGGTAAGGCAATAGTAATAACGGGAAGATCACAGAAGCTACAAGCGAACCTATGTAATCGAAAGCTAAGACGTTCGAAATGGTATCTTTTAAATTGTCATACTTCTTTAAAATTCGGGTGAGTAGCGGAATTTCAATACCGATAAACGTGCCCAAAATCGTAATAAGTACAAAGGCAGTGAGATAATAATTTTCGGTAAACGAAAAACTAGCTTGTAGGATAAGAGCAGAAAGTCCACCCATAAGCCCTAGCCACAGTTCTATTTTTACAAAATTGTCGAGGAGATGATTGGTGATAAAACGCGATAAGAATGAGCCAAGCCCCATCGCTGAAAGAAATAACCCAATGGTGACGGAAAAGTGTAAAATGCTGCTTCCTAAAAAGTAGGTTGAAACCGTGCTGAGGAGTAGTTCGTAGAGAATGCCGCACACGGCAATGATGAACACCGAGGTGAGCAAAATAGGTACTTCGCGGTTTGGTGCCATAGTAATTTACTTGCCTCTTCCGTAGCTGCTATTATCAAAATAAAAGTTGCGGTAGTAAGCACTCCGGTAGCTTGCTTCCAAACAGTTGCCGTATTCGTCTTTTTGGCCAGGGCAATCTTGGCTAGCTGCTTTGATAACGCTACGATTGTGCATTGTACGCAAGCCTCCTCCAGTCAGGGAGACATATGCCAGCAAAACAATGAAGAGGGTCGTACCTCCAAAAATTAGTAGGCGGGCAAAGATTCTCATATTTTTAGTAGTTTAAAGTATTTTCGGCGAAGCCAGATGGATGTATGATAATCGTACATCAAAATTGTTACAATCAATAAAATAACGGATTCGGGAATCCAATATCGGCTCATCATTACCCCATCGGCAACCGAAATGTATACGGTATCGCCATTATTTATACGAGTTTTCGGTGTTTTCTCTACGTGAAAAACAAACCGATACTTACCGGGCATATCAAAGGTAAGATATACGGACTCCTTTACATCGCTTTCTCTCCAACGTTCGCCGCCTTCTACGCCGGTTGCTTTCCAAAAATCGTGTTCGAATAGGTTAACAACATTCGTGTTTTCATTCAGTACCTCGGTAGCCACGTACACTTCGGTATTGCCTGCGGAAAGGTTGGCTCCGTAGGTCAGTTTATAGGCTTTATTCGGGTTTTCAATCACTAGTGTGTCAGATGTTAAGAAGCCATCTTCATCAATTTCGGCAAGTGGAGCTTGTGTTCTGAAAAATGTATTGCCCTTGTTGGCAAATGAAACTATCAAAAATATAAGACTTACAATGGTTGCCAATACAAAAACGCCTCGTAGAAAATCGAACTCTTTCATCCGCTTTTCATAAGTAGAAATGTCATTTTCTTGGGCTATCTGGTTTTTGACCAAGTATTTCGAGCGAGGGGTTTGTTTGTAGTATCGGTAGGTGCTGTAGTCGTTTTCGTCACTCCATTCTACCCCATAAGTGCTCGTTTTATATTGAAAAAACTTATAGGCAAACTTTTGACCCACTAAAAATGCTTGGTCGGTTTCCCCTACAAAATACACTACTCTGGCATTGCCATGTTCTGAAAGGTTTTTCGCAATGGCATGTTTGCGGAAAACCTGTAATTCTTCAGCCGTATTCGGGTCTTGTAGGTTTTCAGTATTGTAAGGAACGCTAAATTTAATACCGTGCTTATCTTCGGTGATAATGAGCTCTTTTTTATTGTTATTCATCCCTAGGCAAAACCACTCTTGGTAAGAGAAATTATGCGAACTTGTAGTAGGTTTGCCGTTTTCATCTTTCCCATGTACAACACAATTCCCTCGCACCTGCATACCTCCCACAATGCGATAGCGCACTTTATTATGTGTAAACGTTTGGTGAAGGGTTAAGAACGACCATGGCTCGTATTGTTGATGTAACGATTGCTGTTCGTAGATTACCTGCGGGTTATCGGTTTGGAAGATGGTGCCACATTGCTGACAACAAAGATGTTTGCTTTCAAAATATGAGGGATTGCTGTGCTTACAGTGAGGGCATTCTACCGTTTTTAAGGGAGTTTCCACAAGCGATTTCGTTTGGTTGCTTTATTCTCTTACGAAAAAAAAGAAAAAAGATAGGGAAACGAAATGAAACTCCAAGGTTCTTTTGAAGAATTGCACTATCCAAGAGGGCTTAGTAACGCACTACGAGCACGGCGTTAAGGGTGGCGTCGAGTTCTTCCCATTTGCCGAAGCTTGTTTTTCGCTGGAAGGTACGCAACCCTGCGGTTTTTTCATGTTTGCCTGTTTCGATCATGAGGCCAGTCCAAGGTGGAAGCTCATCAAACCCCGGCCAGTTCATCATATTACCATGATATTTGAAGCGTCTTTGCGAAGGAGGTGCTTCGGGGTTGAGTAACTCTACCTTCGCATTTCCTTTGGCAAATTGCTTGGCTTTCCACCGTTGCCAATCGCTCAGCCCCTTGAGCAGTTGCATACGTGTGCTTTGTGTATCCATCCATTCAAACCCCACAAAAAGTTTACGGTGCAGTAAGCTGATGTTCCATTCCTCTAAGTCAATACGCACCCAACCGAAGCGTTTTTGGGCTTCTAGTACAATTTCTTTATGTAGCAGCTCTTCGCCAGGGCAATCGTTGAGGGAATCGTACGTGAAGAAATGCAGGCGAAATCGTAAAGTGTCTTTCGAGTTATATAGCAACCGAAACTGAATTTTCTGTACCCATACGGGTGATGCGGGCAGTTCGAGCAACAAAGCAGCCACTGCGCCTCCTTGCAATGTATCGAAGGGAACAATGCCGTCGCGCCCGCTCATCCACCCCAAGCGTGCTACTTTGGTAGATCGCTTCGCTTCAATGCGTACTTCTTCTAAAACCTTACTATCAGGTTGTAGGGCAAATGTACCATTCTGCCAAGCCTGAATTGGAATTGCCAGAGGGGCATAGCCAATGCACGAAATGCGCAGAGTATCTTTTCGGAGCGTTTGGGGCAATACCAGTTCAAAGGTTCCATCGGGTTCCGAAAGCGTACCTCGGTTTTTATCGAGGATGCCAATGTTCGCATATGGGATGGGATCACCTGTGTCGGCATCGCGTAGACTACCCTTTAATGTAAAATGTGTAGCTAGTTGGCTACATGTTGCCAAGCTTTCTGAGAGGTTGGTAATCTCAGCAAGGGGAAGTGTGCAACTCCCATATTGAAAAACTTCGGGGAGCCGTACCGTCAGCGGGCGATTAAACTGCCGTTGTACATAGGTGGTAATTGTTCGGTTGCTTAAATCATAAATGTTTGAATAGACGGTGAGCGTATCTTGGTGGGTAGCTTTCAAGGTGTTTAAGAGCATTTCGCGCCCGTTTGCCATGGGCGATTGTAGCAGTGCTTTTGCGGTTTCGTATCGAGGGCATGTTGCCTCATCGCTAAGTTCGGGCTGCCACGGGTTAAAATTGGTTTGTAACAAATAATTTCCTTCTCGGTGCTTAATGGCAATAGCACCATTATTTACCCCCAGTGTTACCGCGTTCCCTTTTGCGTCTGCAAGTACAATATGGGCTTCTTCCAAATCTGGTAAAGTATAACGGGCTAAAAAGGTAAGAGCTTCTGCAACGGTAGCACACTCGTTGAGCATGGCTTGCCAAACATACCCCGGATGTTTTTCGCGTTGCGAATCAAACTCAATTTCTTGAAAAGGTGTAAAAGCACCATCGAAAAATAAGCCTTTTTCGTTCATGCCGCCTTGCGCCCATCCTTCTGTCATAAATGTGAAAACGACAGAGCCGTACGCGTGCTGGCTAGGTGGAATGATGCGAATAGCGGCATCCTTTGCAAACCAATCTTCGTGGTTACCCACCAAAAAGGTATTGTCATCGTTCAAACAAAGGATAAAACACGCATTCGTTTGAGTTGCGAAAACCATCATAAGGCATAGAAGCACGATACATCTTTTCATAATATAAGAACTGTTTTCTGCTCAGATGCACTAAAGCGTTAGTGAGTTGCCTCGGTAAATGCCATCATAAAAAAAAGCCCTTACGTTTTGGCAAGGGCTTTTAAAAGGGTATCATAAACTTTAAACCATTGTTTGACTATCGAGCCACAGGAAGGCTTCTTCTAGCGAGCGAACGTTTACATTGATAATGCCCCCCATTTCAATGCCTTCATTCATAAATTCAGCAGAAAGCTGTGCGAAAAAGTCGTCGGGCTGTATTAAAATATGATGTTTGAGACCTGCGGATTTTAGCTCTGGCAGCCATTCTGTTACAATCCATTCATTGATAGGGTCCCAAGTGCCTTCGACTGCTTTCAAATTTGCAATGATGGTATCTAACTGGTGCTTGCGTACCAAGTTAGTTAATTGGGGCGCTGCTTCCTGGATGCTTTCATAACCATAGTCAAACTTCCAATACCAAGTGCCATAAAGCACCCCTCGGTCAGTGTCGGGTTCCAGCGAAACTACTTTTTCTCCATTAGGAGTTGAAATGATTTGAGAAGGATTATCGTACATGATTAAGTAAAGTTTAGTAAAAAAAATGAAGGATTATCTTACATTAAACTACATATTTAGGGAGTGAAATGCAATGAAAAAGGCCGCTCATGAGCGACCTTTTTGGCGTTATCCTAATACAATCTTTTCATTCACAAAAGGCTGCCGATAGAGGCGTTTGCCGGTAGCTTTGTACAGTGCATTTGCGATAGCTCCTCCTGCTGGTGGCAGAGTAGGTTCGCCTAATCCAGTTGGCGAGTTTAGGCTTTCCACAAAGTGGATATCAATTTCAGGAGCTTCGGGCATCCTAATCATTCGGTATTGGTTAAAGTTATTTGCCGAGGGTTTTCCGTTGGCAAAGGAGAAATCGCCAAACAAGGCATGACCAATACCATCGATAATACCACCTTCAATCTGGTTTTTCGCTGCTACGGGGTTCACCACAATGCCGCAATCTACTGCACAAGTAACTTTGCGTATTACGGGGTTGCCTTGCGCCATCACTACTTCGGCAACTTCGGCAACATAGGTGTTGTGCGAATAGTAGGCACTAAATCCTTGGAAAGTACCTTCGGGTTGTTTGCCCCATTTTGATTTTTCTGCAGCGAGTTTAATAACTCCTACGAACTTATCGATATCATATTCGAGTTTGCCGGTAGGATTATTTTTTGCTTCTTCAAATAATGATAGGCGGAATTCTACCGGATCCATTTTTAGCGTTTCGGCAACTTCATCGAGGAATGCTTGTTCGGCAAATGCTAAGAAGTTTGTGATAGGTGCGCGCCATGCTCCGGTAGTGATGTTGCTTTCCAAGTTGTGCGATTCTACCAAGTAGTTTGCCATTGCCGTTGCTGGGAAATTGTTTTCGCGAGTGGAGTTGTTCATGTTTACGCCAGCGCCTACTAAGTGGTAAGCCGTCATTTTTCCATCTTTTAGGGCAGCACGGAATTTATACTTTGAAGCTGGGCGATACGTCCCTGCGGTCATGTCGTCTTCGCGCGAGAACACCACTTGCACTGGATTATTGATTTTGCTAGAAATTTCGGCAGCTTCCAACACGAAATCGCCGTAGAGTCTTCTACCAAAACCGCCTCCCATGCGAGTCATATCAATGTGTATTTGTGCCTCTTCGCGTCCTAGCAATTCGGCAACGCGGCGGCGAGTCCATTCAGGGGTTTGAATAGGACCGAGCAGATACGCCTTTTCAGCGGTAACATCGGCGTAGAAATTCATGGGTTCAAGGCAGTTGTGTGGTAAGAACGGAGCTTCGTATATTTTTTCAATCACCTGATCGGCTTGCGCTATTGCTACCTCTACGTCCCCATCTTTTCGTTTAGGTTCATTGGCGGGCGTATCGAGCATTTTACGAAGTTGCTCGTCGTGGTACGCCGTACTTTCGAGGGTACTTCCCTCTTCCCATTCGCCTTTAAGCACTTTTTTGCCTTTCATAGCGCTCCATGTATTGGTTGCTAATACGGCGACTTTATCACCAAATTGTACCACATTTTGGACGCCATTCACTTTTCGTGTCTCTGTATCGTCGAACGACTTGAGCTTTAAGCCAAACGCAGGCGGACGCATGACTACGGCGTATAACATCCCCTCTTTTTGGGTGTCGAGCCCAAATAGAGGTTTGCCTGTAATGATATTTTCTAGATCGACGTTCCCTCTATCGGTACCAATAATTTTGAAGTCTTTTGGGTCTTTCAAAGGAACTTCTTCAGGGATTTCCATAGTGGCTGCCAACGAAGCTACTTCGGCGTATGTGAGCTTATCGCCTTTCGCATTTGTGATGACCCCCTCTGAAACGCTGCATTCTTTAGGGTCTACCTGCCATTGTTGGGCTGCAGCATTTTTGAGCATTTGTTTGGCTGTTGCGCCTGCCATCCGTAAGCTTTCCCATCCTTGTCGGATGGATTGACTCCCTCCGGCTACTTGTCTTGTGAAAACATCGGTATTCAGTGGGGCTTGCTTTACGATTACATCTTTCCAATTTACATCGAGTTCCTCGGCAACAATCATGGGCATGGAAGTTTTTACATTTTGCCCAATTTCCGGGTTAGGCGACATGATGGTTACCGCACCATTATCGGCGATGGAAAGGAATGCGTTGATATCGAACCATTCTTTAGGGACAGACTGCACGGTTTCGTTGGCCGGCGTACACGATGCCAACCAGCTAAACCCTAGCATAAGCCCGCCGCTACCCGCTGCTGTTACTTTTAAAAAAGATCTTCTGTTGTATTTTGTTCTGATGAGTGTCATGGTAATTAAGGCATTATGAGTGAATAATTAGCTATTGGCCGCCGCACTTTGAATGGCTGATTTAATTCGGTTATACGTACCACATCGGCATAAATTGCCTTGCATGTTTGCTTCAATTTCAGCCTCTGTAGGAGTAGGGTTTTTGGCTAACATAGCCGCTGCAGTCATTATTTGCCCAGCTTGGCAATAGCCACATTGGGGCACATCATGTTCGCGCCACGCTTGTTGCAGAGGGTGAGAGGCCTCTTTTGATAAACCTTCAATGGTAGTGATTGCCTTATCGCCTACACTGCTAATAGGTACTGAGCAAGAGCGCACCGCATTTCCTTCTAAGTGCACTGTGCATGCTCCACATTGACCGATGCCACAGCCATACTTCGTGCCTACTAGCTTGAGCGCATCGCGAAGTACCCATAAAAGAGGTTGATCAGGTTCGGCTTCTACCTGTAATTTCTTTCCGTTTACATGTACGTTAAAAGTAGCCATAGAATTTAAGGTTGATGGTTAGAAAACTTGAATTTTGAGTTGTTGAAGAAGATATGCCTGCTAGTTCGGGATGATTAATTTACTCATTTTTTGAAAGAATCTTTGCAGATGACTGTGCTTGAAAAGAAATTGTTGTAACATTCTTCATAGCTTTTTATAAATCTATCTGTACTTTCATAGCTGGGAAATCATTCAATCAACTATTTGAACTCCTGTTTTGTGCATTGTTTTGTAAAGGAATTGTGAAAAAATAAGAGTGAATCATCCGTTTATTTTGATTACTTAGAAAGAATCTAAATATTTCATCTTAGTAAAAAATTTAATGAATACAAGATTTATGAAACGAATCGTATACAGCTTTTTGGCTATGTCGTTAACGGTTACGCTATGGGGAGCGAGTTCAACTGCTGTGCATGCACAATTACTCAAAACCAATCTGAGTATTTTCGTGGTCGATGAAGTGGGTAATGTACAAGCCGGAGCTAAGGTATCGCTTTACGAAACAGAGGAAGACTACAAGGCAAAACAGAATCCTGTAGTAACCAATCGGTTTACCGATGAAAAAGGCATGGTAAAAATTAAGAAGCTAGCCGCAAAAGAGTATTTCGTGCATGTAGAAAAAGGCGATAAAAATAACGCAGGAGGTGGAGTTAAAACGGGGAAATTGGTCGAAAAGCGGACAAATAAGGTCAATATTGTTATTAGCGGTATATAGCGCATTAAAACATTCCTACACGAATCTTTGTGTGCTATTAGGTAAAAGAGGAGCATTTTAATAAAAGTTGAAATATGAAGCTACTATCATCCCTATGCATTCTTTGCCTTTTACTTTCCTGTTCTGAAAACAAATTATCGAGAGTAGATTTTATGATAGGTACTTGGAAAATGGAAGGGAAAGAACACTATGAAAATTGGGAATTATCCAATAACAAAGAACTAATTGGATATTCATACAAGTTGAAGGATAGTCAAAAAATAATTACAGAAACTCTTTCAATAAAAATATTGGAGAATACAATCATTTTTGAAGCTACTGTGCCCAATCAAAATGAAGGAAAAACAATTCCTTTTACTTTAAATAATGAAATTAAAGACTATTTATCATTTGAAAACATTGACCACGATTTTCCAAAAAAAATTCAATACAAAAGAATAAATGAAAATGAAATAGAGGTTACTGTTGTAGGAGATGAGGGCAAAGGATTTTCTTACAAGCAGTTAAAACAAAAGATAAAATAACGGCACGCAACAAGCATCTGAATAACGAAAGCCTGCAGAGTGAAATACTCTGCGGGCTTTTTTTGTTTTACAAGGTTACTCGCCGATTACGATTTCGGCAACTTCAATCGCCGAAACTTGAAACAGCCCCAAAGCACCTCCTTTTAGGTTGGTGCGAGGGTTCGCAGGTACTGGACCAAACATGCCCCCATCGCTATTAAGTACGGTAGATAGGTCAGAGTAAAATACATAGGCATCGCGCGAGAGGCTGTAGGCTTCAAAGCGAGCTACATCGCCTTTTCGGTAATACTCGGCACCTTCAATGCCATCGATGTTTTCCCCAATCAGTACGTCATCTGCAAAGAATACTGCCGTTCCGTTAAAATTTTGGATGGTATCGTTTTGGTAAAACTTGAAAAGGTAGTAGTCTTCGGTTTCTTGGGGTTCTTTGGTGTAAATTAAGATATCGTAGTATTCTCCTTCTTCTTCAGGGTCTTCTTGTTCTTCTTCATCAATGACCCATACCATGCTATCAATCGTGGTAACCGGCAGCAGTTCGTCGCTAGCGGTGAATGTTTCCCCCCTTATTGTTACTTCTAAGCTGTAGGTATTACCTACTTTTCCGGCAAAGGGAACCTCAGCATAGTACTCGCCCGGGAGGGTATCGTTATGTGTAAACTGCCAGCGGTTGCCTTCGTTATCGGAAACGACTACCGTAGCATCGCTTACTCCGGGGGTGGTGTTGGCTTGGTAGAAATCAACCGATTGTTTTACGGTAATGGTATGTTGTTTATTTTGATTGGTAATCAAGCCATCAATCACATAAAGTTGCTGTACTTGGTTTAGGTCTAATTCAATGGTTTCTTCACAAGAAAGGAAGAGTACAGCGGCAATACAAATCAATATATACTTTTTCATAGTGGTATTAGAAATCAATTTTAAACGAAATAGAAGGAAGAATAGGGAAGAGGTATACTAGTCGCGCTTCTTTACGGTTAGGGTCAATTATTTCTCCGTCGTCGTCGCGAAGGGTGCGCGTGTAAATGGTGAAAGGGTTTTTACGGTTATATACGTTGTAGATACTGAAATTCCAGGTGTGTTTCCACTTGCGTTCGGCGTTTTTCTTCGGGTTGAGCGTAGCAGAAAAGTCTAACCGATGGAAATCGGGCAAGCGATATCCGTTTCGTTCAGAGTAGAACTCTACGTTGTAGTCGTCGAATTCGTAGCGCCCATTGGGTAGGGTAATCGGTCGGCCGGTGGTATAGGTAAATGTTCCGCCTAATGTCCATTGGGTATTGAGTTGCAGGGTTCCTACAATATTCAGATTGTTACGTCGGTCGTAGTTAGCAGGGAAGGGCTGGTTATTGTTCAGCCCGGGAATTTCGCGTTCAGTTTTTGACCAGGTGTACGTAATAAAACCTGTAAATTTCCCTTTGTTTTTTTGTAGCATCAGTTCTAAGCCATACGAGTACGAAGTGCCCTGCCGAAATTCTACGGCAACGTCGGGGTTGAGCAGTAGGTTAGCGTTATCGGCAAAATCGGTAACATTTTGCATGTTTTTATAATAGACTTCTGCCGAAAACTCATAGGTATTGACGTTGAAGTTTCGGAAATATCCCAGCGCGACTTGGTCGGCAAGTTGTGGGTCGAGATAAGGCGAACTAGGTGTCCACGTATTAAATGGTACCGGCACGGTGGAGTTGGAAAGCAGATGAATGTTTTGCACCATGCGATTGTACGATGCCTTCAGAGAACTCAGGCTGTTCAACTTATAACGCATACTAAACCGAGGTTCTAGGTTATGAAACGTTTTAATGGGTTTCAGTCTATCGTAGCGAACCTCTGTTAATACATCAATATCTACATTGTCGGTTTGGTCGCGGTATTGGCGGATAGTGGTTTCTCCAACATTTTGGAACAAAGCATAGCGAAGCCCATACTGTAACGAGAGCCGAGGGCTTATTTGCTGCTCGTTGCCCACGTAAAAAGCATAGTCGAGGGCATGCATCTTCTCCATCGTAGTAGTGGTGAAGATGGAATTATCGGTGGCAGGCGAAATAGTGCCCGGCGAAAAACGGCGATAGGTAGCATGTACGCCAAAACTGAGCATATTTTTTGGGTTAATGAAATAGGTGAAATCGTTTTTGAATGAGGCTTCTTGTAGCCCCGCAGTCCAGTCGAATGAATTAGGTCCGTCGATAACTTCGAGCGAGTAATCAAAGTTGCTGAACAGCACAGTAGTATTAGAAAATAAACGGTCGCTAAACAAGTGATTCCATCGAAAGGTAGTGGTTAAGTTGCCCCAATCGAAGCGGGCATCGTCGCCAAAGCGGAACACATCGCGCCCTGAATAGGCTGCTACAAAAAATCGATTTTTATTGTTGGGTTTCCAGTTTACTTTAGCGTTGATATCGTAAAAATAAACGCGGTTTTCGCGGACGTCGGCATCGTTTGAAAAAGCAAGGAAAAGATCGGCATAGGAGCGCCGTGCCGAAAGCAGAAAAGAACTTTTATCGTTGGCAATAGGCCCTTCTAAGGTGAACTTGCTGGCAAGCAAGCCTACGGTAGCGGAGCCATCAAGCCGTTTGGCGTTTCCATCTTTGGTACGAACCTCCAAAATCGAAGAAAGCCTGCCTCCAAATTGCGCAGGAATCCCACCTTTGTAGAGTTCAGAGTCTTTAATTACATCGGCATTGAACACGGAAAATAACCCAAAAAAGTGTGAGGGATCGTAAACCGGGGCTTCATCAATTAAAATTAGGTTTTGATCGGCACTGCCACCCCGCACAAAGAATCCTGAGGTGCCTTCTCCTGCCGATACCACACCCGGCATCATTTGAATAGTTTTTATGATATCGGGTTCGCCGAAAAGTGCTGGAAGTTTTTTCACCATTTCCACGTTCACCTCGTTTTTGCTCATGGCAATCTGTTCCACATTTCGGTCTTCTTCTTTCTTGGCAGTAACTACCACTTCTTCCATTTCTACAGCCATTGGTGTTAGCTCGAGGTTACGTTCGGTATTTTGCTGTATAGTAATTTGCTCGGTAAAGGTTTGGTATCCGATGAACCGATACTGCAGCGTGTAAGTACCTGGTGCAAGGGTAAGAGAGTAAAACCCATAGGGGTTGGTAACCGTACCATTTTTGATTTCTTCCACATACACCGTAACGCCAATAAGTTCTTCTCCATTGGCGCCATCTTTTACAAATCCGCTTAGTGTAACTTTTTGTTGGGCATATGCCCAAATCCCATTGCAGAGGAGCAATAGAAAAAAGAGTAAAAAACGTTTTTTCATGATTTTAAAAATGTTGAATAATGAGGGTTTTCGATTTTATGAAATGAGATGCTGATTGTACCGTTATGATTTCGTACCCAAAGACATTTGTATCTTTAAAGGGTTTCTTATTGCACATAGAAAAAAAATCAGATTAGTAATGTTCCAAAGAATGCACTGCAAGTTGAATAAAAAATGTACTTGGCTTCAACTTTTTTTGATGAATGGTCTGGTGCTCACTATGATAGGGTTGAGCCTTCATACGGTTGCGGCACAGCCCAATAAGAAACCACCTAAAACCACTCGAATTTTGTTTGTGCTCGATGCCTCGGGGAGTATGCGTGCAGAGTGGGAAGGAGAAACTCGAATAGAAATTGCTCGCCGCGTACTTTCGGAACAACTCGAAGAATTACGAGGTCAATCCAATCTTGAAATTGGGCTTCGGGTGTATGGGCATCAATACGACCGCTCCCAGCGCAACTGCACCGACTCCCGATTGGAGGTGCCATTTAGTGCTAACAGTTTCGATCGTATCAATGCCAAACTGTTGGAAATTTCTCCTAAGGGAACAACTCCTATCGCCTATTCTCTTGAAAAAGCGGCAAACGATTTTCCCTCAGATCCTGACAGTCGCAACGTAATCATCATGATTACCGATGGGATTGAATCGTGCGATGGCGACCCCTGTGCCATATCACTAGCTTTGCAGAAAAAGCGCATTTTCTTACGCCCATTCGTGATTGGGTTAGGGCTAGAACTGAAGTATCAGAAAGCATTTGAGTGTATGGGGCGCTTTTATAACGCTCAGAGTACCGGTGAGTTTAAATCGATTATTCAGGATGCTTTGCAACAAACCTTAGGGCGCACTACCATTACCGTAGAATTGCAAGATGAGCAAGGAAATCCTGTAGAGAAAGATGTAAATATGTCGTTTATCAATACGGTAACTAATGAAGCACTTTATGATATAGTACATTACCGCAATGCAAGAGGGATTACCGATACCCTGGAAATTGATGCTATTTTAACTTACGATTTGATAGTGAATACTGTACCCCCCATTATTAAGAAGAACTTAGTGTTCAAAGGAGGGCAGCACAATAGCATACCGGTAAAAACGCCACAAGGTGTTTTAGATATTCGACAACAAGGAGCAGGCGACTACTCCAATGCGTTGCAAGCCATTGTTAGAAAATCGGGGCAAATGCAAACGATGGTAACCCATCGTGTAAATACACAACAGCGCTATCTAATCGGGACGTACGATTTGGAAATCCTAACCCGACCCCGTATTCACATCAGTAATGTACAAATTGAGCAAGGTAAAACCCGACGTATCGCGTTGCCCTCTCCGGGGGTAATTAATGTAGTAAACCGCATACAAGGCTTTGGTAGTGTGTATCTTTTGAAAGAAGATGGTACACAGCAATGGGTATACAATTTTGAAGGCGATGTAGGCACACAAAATATTGCCTTGCAACCCGGAAGATATAAAATTGTGTTCCGCCCCAAAGATGCTCTAGGAAGTCAGTTTACCAAAGTAAAAATCATAGAATTAGAGGAAGGAAAAAGTGTAGGAGTTGATATGCTCCGCTAAGCCGGCCCCCATTGTATGTAAACACTAACCAGCAAAAAAAACCATGCAACTAGGAGCAATGCACCGATGAACGGGACTATGAAACGCAGCCATCGGTCAAACGGTACACGGCACATACTCAGCATGGCTATTAAGCCACCAAGCGTTGGGTTAAACAAATTGGTAACGCCATCGCCAATCTGAAAAGCTAGGATGGTAGTCTGCCGAGTTAGCCCAAGTAACTCACCGAGAGGAATCATGATGGGAAGGGTAGCTAACGCTTGCCCACTGCCTGAGGGAATTAGAAAATTAATGAGACACTGCGCCGCTGACATAGCAATAGCAGAAGCGTACAGCGGCAGTGTTTCTAGCATTTCAGAAAGCCGAAAAGCGATGGTATCACTGATATTGCCCATCTCCATGGCTACTTTGATAGATGTTGCAAATCCTACCATAAAGGCACCGGGCGCTACAACACTCACCGATTTTAAGGCTGTTTCACTGATTTCTTTTGCGGTCATCCGCCCTAAAATACCGGCACAGAGGGTAATCATTAGAAAGATTGCGGAAATCTCGTTGATGTACCAATGATAGTTAAAAATGCCAAATAGCATGAAGGTAATCCCCAATGCAAATACAGCAAGCACTCTTCGGTTTTCTGCGGAAAGGGTATACGTTTCGAGCGATTTCGTGAGGCGAAGCCCTTCAGTTGCCAATCCTATGGAAAACCCTTTTTCTGGCGATTGGAGTATACGACGGAAATATCGAACGTTATACAATGCCAAGAGCGTAAGCCCTAAAAAACATAGAATACTCCTGAGCAGGTATCCCGAGAATAAAGGAAGCTCCGCTATTTTGTGTCCTGTCCCTACAGTGTATGGATTAATCGGTGATAGCCCAAACCCTACAGTAATGCCTCCAACAGCAATACCGGCTGCCAGCATTAAATCGCCTCCAATGGCAAGACTTACAATGGCAGCAATAGGAACCATGGCAATGTTGTTCTCATAGCCAACTACTACGCCTAAGAAGCCGAAAAGATAGGTCAGTATCACTACAATAAAGAAACGTTTCTCGATGCCGAGCTTTCCTACGAACGTACCTACGGCGTTTTCAATCATTTTCGTTTTTTCTAACACGCCAAACATAATTCCACTTGCTAGTACCACAAAAATGATTTCGGCTGCAGCTTTAAAGCCTAAGGGAATTACTCGAAAAATATCTAATAAACTTAGTGGAGTAGCTTCTATTTCTTGGTAGGAATTCGGAATCACTCGCTGTCTACCGTCGATTAACTCACGTTCGTATGTGCCTGCAGGCAACAGGTAACTCAACAATGCCGTTAGAATTAAAATGCTAAAAAGCATGGCGACGGGATGAGGGAACTGCTGTATCCTATTTTTTGATGAAAATTTCATAGTGCGTTGTGCGTGCAAAAGGTAAGGGTACAAAAAAACCGATTACTACCACAAGTGCAATAATCGGCTTCTAATGCAACGAACAAAGCTTACTTTTCTTCAATGGCTTTTTCGAGAGTTTCAATAAGCTTTTTGGATACTTGACGAGGCTTTTCTTTCTTGTACTCTTGCAAAAGCGCTAAAGCCTGTTCTCCAATTTCGTACAATCCTACGGGGTTGCCGTCGGCGCGGTAACTAACTAATACGTACTCGAGCTTTCCTATGATGTCGCTAAACTGCTCAGTACCTAATTTCTGAAATTTAGCATGAGCTTCTTCACATGCTTTTTCAATTTTTTCTGCGGCTGTAATCTCGCTCATAATCTTGAATGTTAGATTAACTTAAAACTTATCAATGGCAAATTACATGAAAAAAAATAATGCAATCCAACGGTTTTAAAGCGTAATTCGAATTTCTACCAATATATTCATATATATTATAGGAAAAGTACAGCGTATTATAAGATATTGCCTCGGTTTTTAAAGGAATTGAATGGAGATTTCTCAATGATCGAGCAAATATAATTTGTATCGATTGATAATTTTTTTGAGGAGTTCCCCATAAACAGGCGAGGTAGCATACCCTACACCGCCATATTTGGTGGAGCCAATTTTATCGGCCCATGCTTCAAAATCTTTACCTTCTGCGAAAAGGGGGGCATATCGTTTCTGTTGTTTTAAAAAAAGAGAATGTGCCCTGAACGATTCCCAAGGGGTTTTATAAGCTGTAAATGAATCTTCTACCAAACACTTGTAGAGTATCACACCGTTTTTGTTTACCTTTTGTTTTGATAAGATTTTATGCCGATTGTGTTTGAGCTCATCCTCGGTATAATATTCTGTAGTTTTAGTGCGGTTTACCTTCCCCGATTTATCTTTAATTCCAAAATAATTGTTGTGAATAACGCGCTTACCATAGGCTGTTTCTAGGGCAGATTGTGCCAATTTTATGGACGCTGGGAGGTTAAATTTCGCTTGTTCCATTAAAGCAGTTTGTACTTTATTTAAGTCCGACGAGTCAGTAAAATACTGAATTACATGAGCTTGCTCAGTTACCCTAGTTAATACGGTGTTTAAGTATAAGTCGCCAATAGATTGGTTTAGGCTTAATAAAGCCTTATCGGGGAGTTGATCAATCCGCGAAACTTTGTATTTAATGATAAACTTACTGATAAGCATTTGCTTGCGAACCAGAAAATCTTCTTCAAACGATTTACCTAATTCAACCTGTTGTACTTCCTCGAAGTAGTCTAAAAAATACCCGACCACATCGTTGTCATAGGTTTTTCCATTTAATTCGAGTACAGTATTTTGAGTTTGAGGGGTGAAAATTTGATAACTGATAGCAAAGACCAATAAAAATAGAATGATATAAAGCAAGCGGGCATTCACTACAAACAAATAACTAACCCCTTGAATAACCACCCGCAGCGATTTTTGCGAATAAATCAACTCAATAGGCTTGCCTTTATAGCGAACAGGTAGATTAAAGCGCATAGGGAAGGATGGGTTATTAACAAAAGGGTTCGTAAATGAGCATAAATGAAGTATACTATTGCTTAATTGCAGCGTGGAGGAGCAATAAAAATACCTACGGAAATATAGGTGCTAAAGGGTTCAGTGCTGCTAAGCTGAGGGACGGCATCATTAGTGAAAAGGTTAAGATCTTGGCGAATCCCTGCGGATGCTTCGATCCAAATCATAGGCATAAGATTTTTCTTTACGTTAACTCCTGTGCGCAATTCCATCCTGTCAAACAAG
Source organism: uncultured Roseobacteraceae bacterium (assembly GCA_964394585.1). Classification (GTDB taxonomy): domain Bacteria; phylum Bacteroidota; class Bacteroidia; order Cytophagales; family Flammeovirgaceae; genus CAYUJH01. Next base: position 38,695 of record CAYMYI010000005.1, on the reverse strand, counting down.
AAAAAGGGCTGTTCCGACTCAGAAAACGTTTCAATCCGATTTGCATTGATAAGATAGCGATCAGTTTGTATACGACTTTCAAAGTTGAATATAGTACTTTCATTATGGTTTAACCGAAGCGTAACCCCTTGTGGCAATACCATTTCTAAGCCCCATTTATCCGAAAAGTTATGGTTATACATGAGTACAGGTAACACACGCTGATTGAAGAACCCATCGCGGTACACTAATCCAATCCCTAACTCTGTACGGCTGTTTTTTCTGAATCCCCAGAAAGCTGACATTGTTAGTCTACGATACGCTTCTTGGGCTAAAATTCCGGTGAAGTCGCCGCTAAAGTCAATTTCGGCACGTAATGCCACGTAATGCCTACCTCGGAATGGTTTTAAAACGGAAAGATTGGCTTTTACTCTTTTTAGTTCTAATTCTGTTGTAACAGGCGCACGGTAGTGAGTATGCACATCAAACTCTTCTTTGTTGTAGTATACACCGAATGCTGCTTTCAAACCGGGGCGGTTCCAAAGGGGAAGCTTTATTTTTGTACGAATTCGTTCTTCGGGTTTCGCATAAATCTTGTTGGATGTTCCTTCAGCACTGTTAAAATAAGAGAGTCTATGATAGCCCGGGGAATCAAAAAAGCTGATAGCTATGCCTTGCTTTGGATTCATCCCCGGAAGACCAGGAGAAACAAAGGCTGGTTTTAGATTTACGATATTTTGACCAAAAGAAGCATTTGAAAAGCTAATACAGCCAATAAAAACGAAAAAGTATTGTACGAATCGCAAATTGAAAATGTAATTTTAACCCTGTGATTTATAAGAACAATCGCAATACTACCAATTTTTATAATGATTGTAAATTGCTTGCATATATCAACCCCAAAAATATGGTAATAGTTTACACTGATGGAGCATCTTCCGGAAATCCCGGTCCGGGAGGGTATGGCGTGGTAATGATGGCAAAAGAGTTCAACCTAAGAAAGGAGTTTTCGCAAGGTTATCGGAGAACTACTAACAACAGAATGGAGCTTCTTGCCGTTATTGTCGCCCTTGAAAAACTGAAACATGATAATACAGAGATCACAATTTATTCGGATTCTTCCTACGTAGTTAATGCAGTAGAAAAAGGATGGTTGTTCGGTTGGCTCAAAAAAGGATTTAAAGGAAAGAAAAATGAAGATTTATGGCGGAGGTTCTACCGTCAGTATCAAAAACATCAGGTAACCTTAAAATGGGTAAAAGGTCATGCGGGTAACTCTGAAAATGAACGGTGCGACCAACTTGCTACTGAAGCAGCTGCTTCAGGAAATTTGTTAATTGATGAAGGTTACGAAGCGTTGGGTTAACTCGATTTTATTTTGGCAATTTTTGCCATAGGAGATATTCTGTATTGTCGCCCATCGCCTAGGTTGAGGCATAAATAATTTTTTCGGAGTTTTTGCTTTTTTTGAAACCAGCGCGTATCATGCTGTAACTGAAATATTGTTCCCACAGCGATGCTATCAAGATATTGAAAATCACTCGAGTTTAAGGAATCAAGCGCTTTGGTAAGCTGCATATCGAAGCAAGATGAAGAAGCGGGTGCTTCCATATGTTTAGATAATACTGCATGAATTTCCGAAGGGAAAATCCCCATTTCCAAAAAAGGCATCATGAGTTGTTGGTACTTCGCTTGCCATTCTGGACCATGAGGTGCGACACGGTTGCCATGCTGTTTCCATACATACGCATGGGCAAACTCATGTACCAAAGTTACTAGAAATGATAAGGGATGCAGATTCCGATTAATCGTGATTTTAGCTGTTTTTCCTTTATGTGCTGGGCGGAAATCCCCTCGTTTACTTTTGCGTGGTGGTTTTACTTGGATATCTATTTTGAGAGTAAGTGTCCATTCTGCTAAAATAGGAGCTGCCTCGCTCGGTACAAACCGACTAAGATTTTCAACTAGCGTGTGATAATCCATACATTCGGCGATGGTAATTTTACAAAAAAAGGCTGCCTTAACGGGCAGCCCTAAAATTAAGAGTATTTTTTGAGATGTTTAGAAAAGCAGAAGGCTACTTTTCATCATCTTTATTCATATCCTCTTTCAATTGCGATAAAACATCCAAGTCGCCTAAAGTAGCCTTGCTTTCGTTTTCCTTATTGAGCTTTTCGATGGTTTTAGAATCTGCTTTTCCACCTTCAGAAGTGGCTTTCTTAGGAGCAGGCTTCTTTTCCTTTTCTTCTCTATAAGTATGTACGTGAGAAAGGATAATGCGCTTGTCGTCTTTTGAGAATTCGAGTACTTTGAAATCCAACGATTCACCAATTTCTACATTAGTACCGTCTTCTTTCTTCAAGTTCTTATTCATAGCGAATCCTTCAATGCCATAAGGTAACTCTAGGATAGCCCCTTTATCATTTTTTTGCACAACAGTACATTTGTGTACAGTGTCCACTTCGAAGATACCTTCGAAAGTATCCCAAGGGTTTTCTTCAAGTTGTTTGTGACCTAAGGCTAAACGACGTTGATCTGGGTCAAGTTCAAGCACTTTCACTTCAAGTTCTTCACCGACATTGATGAACTCAGAAGGGTGTTTGATTTTCTTAGTCCAAGAAAGGTCAGATACGTGCACCAATCCGTCGATTCCTTCTTCTAATTCAATGAATAAACCAAAGTTAGTTAGGTTACGCACAATTCCTTTGTGTGTAGTACTCACGGCATATTTGAACATCAAATCTGATTTAGTCCAAGGATCTTCGGTGAGTTGCTTGATACCTAACGACATTTTGCGCTCCTCGCGGTCGATGGTTAAGATTACCGCTTCGAGTTCGTCGCCCACTTTGATGAAATCTTGCGGATTGCGTAAATGTTGCGACCAAGACATTTCGGAAACGTGGATGAGACCTTCAACACCTGGGGTAATTTCTAGGAAAGCACCATAGTCAGCTACATTCACAATGCGACCTTTCACTTTAGTACCCACGTCGATTTTTTCATCGAGTGAATCCCATGGATGTGGCGTAAGTTGCTTCATACCCAATGAGATACGACGTTTCTCATCGTCGAAATCGAGTACTACTACATTTACTTTTTGGTCGAGTTCAAGTAATTCTTCCGGATGGCTAATACGCCCCCAAGAGATATCGGTAATGTGCAACAATCCATCTACGCCGCCAAGGTCAATAAATACACCGAAGTTGGTCATGTTCTTGATAACACCTTCGAGTACCTGACCGCGCTCAAGATTATTAAGAATTTCAGCTTTTTGTTTTTCGAGGTCTTTCTCGATGAGTACTTTATGCGATACTACTACGTTATCGTTGGCATAGTTGATTTTGACAATTTTCAACTCCATTTTCTTGTCAACGAAAATATCGAAATCGCGGATTGGCTTCACATCTATTTGCGAACCTGGCAAGAAGGCTTCAATACCAAAGATGTCTACAATAAGCCCACCTTTTGTTCTACGTTTCACAGTTCCTTCAATTACAGCATCTTCTTCGTAGGCTTTTTGAATGTTTTCCCAAGCTTTCACCACTTTCGCCTTCTTTCTCGAAAGAATGAGCTGCCCTTGGGCATCTTCTTGGTCTTCGATGAACACGTCAACTTCATCACCAATTTTTAAATCAACATCTCTAAACTCGTTCAATGCTACAAGTCCATCGGATTTGAACCCAATGTTGAGAACCACGTCGCGGTCGGTAATACTTACGACCGTACCTTTCACCACTTCTTTTTCAGTGATTTGTGTGAGAGTACCTTCGTACATCTCCATCATTTTACTTTTTTCATCTTCGGTATAATTTTCCCCGAAGCCTTTGCTTTCCAAAGAATCCCAATCGAATTCTTGGTTAAATTCCTGATTTGTAGTATCTGTCATAAAAATTTTATTGCACTTTAATACGCCTGTGTCATCGTGCAATTTGACCCAGGATTTAATGAAACATTTAACTGATTTAAAATGAGTTGCAAAAGTACGAATTGATTCTCTCCTGTACTAATCCTTGCTGATTATTTTCTTAAAGCAGAATATTTTTTGGTGTAATTAAACCTTGCTCTGGCTTTGCTATCATAGAGGCAAACAGATATTTACTTTAAAATTCGTTTCAGCCATGAAAAAACATGAAAAAAACCTTTCGTTTGTGTTCTCGATGTTATTGATGTTTACTGCTTTGGCTTCATGGGCGCAACCGAAGGAAACTACTCCTGGAAGAGCCTTTAAAGAACAGATACAATCGTATGTACAAGAAAATGTGCTTCCGGTATTGCAAGTAAAACGGACGGAGTTAGACGCAAAACTTTCTTCCGAGGATCAGGAAGCCTTGGATGCCCTGCGTACACAGGCTAAGCAACAAGGAGAAAATGCTAAATCGTTTCACCAAGAAATTAGAAAAATACGAGAAGAAGGGGGAACGCTAACCGATGCACAGAAAATTCAATGGGCCGATTTCCACTTATCCAAAGAAGAGCTGCACAAGTCGGTGCGCGAAATCGCAGCGCGTAACCAAGCTGCGTTGCAAGAAGTTTTTGCCTCGTTTGAACTTGAACGTGAGCAGTGGAAAGAAGATTTAAATGCTCTAAAAGAAGAGTTTAAAGATGATAAACGAAGTGATGGGCAAAATAAGCAATTCCGTACACAAGGAAAAGATGGGAAAAATGGACAGAGAGGGCACAGAGGCCGAAAGCATGGTTTTGGTAAATTGGAGAAACTAATGCGTCCCGAAGGGTTTTTACTATGGGATGGTACGATGCCTACCGCTAGATCGTGGGAAGCCGACGAGGAAATTAGCGAGGTGATGGCATATCCTAACCCTGCTGGTAGTACGCCAAGCAATATTAGTTTTTCAACGGCATCGGCAGGAAAAGTGCAGGTGTATGTGTTGAACAGCCAAGGTGAAACGGTAAAAACGTTGCTTAATCAAAAAGTGGATGCCGGTGAACACACAATAGTACTCAATACGGATAACTTAGAGAACGGAACGTATTTTTATAAAATTGTAACTCAAAAGGGCACAACTACTAAGCGGTTTGTTGTGAGAAAATAACGAATTAAGCTTTGCAATTAAACAAAATAGGCTCGTGCATCGCACGAGCTTTTTTATAATACTCTAGTTTGAAGAGCGCTTTTTAATTCTTTTAGAAAGCGAGAGGCATAGGCGCCATCGATAATACGATGATCGTACGACATGGAAAGATACATTTGTTTACGGATGGCTAGTTTTTCCTCGCCGTTTTCTAAGATAACCCCTGGGGCACTTTCAATTTCGCCTAGTGCTAGAACTGCTACCTGAGGCGGCGAAATGATAGGAGTACCTAACAGACTTCCAAAAATGCCTGTATTGCTTACGGTAAAAGTAGTTTTTTCAATATCGGATGGTGCTAGTTTATTTTCTTTAGCGGCTTTACCCAATCGGTTTACTTGCTTGGCAAGTCCGTAGAGCGATAGGTCCTGAGCACTTTTCACATTGGGGACTATGAGGTTATCGTCTGGAGTAGCGGCTGCGAACCCCAAGTTTATCTCATGTTTGATGATTAGTTCATCACTACCGTTCATCCAAGCATTGAGTTTCGGAAATTGCCGTAAGGTTTCCGTTACTCGTTGCATGATTAAGTGAGTATAGGTGATTTTCACTTTTTCCTGTTCAAAAATACGTTCTTTGTGCGCATCGCGCCATTGTACCAAGTCGGTTACGTCGGCACGAACTACTGTGGTAACATGCGGAACTGTTTGTATGGCTTGGGTCATGTGTTGCCCAATGAGCTTACGCATACGCGAAAGGGGCGTTACTTCGTCGTTTAGAAGGACTTCCAAATTTTGTTTAGTGGGCGTTGGCATCGCGGGTATCGGCGAAGTAGTAGGAGAGAGGTACGCTAAAATATCTTTTTTAGTAATGCGCGTTTGATTGCTACCCGTTGGTTTTATTTTGCGTAAGTCGTCGGGGGTAAGACCGGCTTCTGCTGCAATGTTGCGGACTACCGGGGTAAGGAACGAGGGCGTTTCTGCCTGAAGTATTTTTATTTGTTTGCGTGAAGAACTACCATTACCATTATGTTGTATAGTGGCTGGTTCTTGCACAGACTCGCTAGGGATTTGAGGAGCCTCTGACTTTTTAGATACTTGCAAATCAGGTTGCAGAGAAGTTGTTTGCCGCTCTTCAATGGCTACCGTGGCGATGACCGCACCCACAGCGGCTGTTTCCCCTTCTTTAACGATGATTTCTTGTAGAGTGCCGGCATATTCGCTGGGTAAGTCGGTATCTACTTTATCAGTAGCGACTTCGGCGATCATTTCATCTTTATGGATGAAATCTCCAGGCTTTTTGAGCCATGTAAGGATAGTCGCCTCAGCAACACTTTCCCCTAACTTCGGCAGCTTAATTTGAACAATGTTTTGCATGTGCATATGTTATTATAAAAATCCACTCCGCCTAAAATCAGTAGAGTGGATTAAGTTATTTGAATCAACAAGCAAAATGGTTAACTCTGGAAAGCGGCAATGCCGGTTACATCCATGCCGGTAATCAATAGGTGGATGTCATGCGTTCCTTCATAGGTAATCACCGATTCGAGGTTCATCATATGGCGCATGATAGGGAAATCGCCCATAATACCCATTCCCCCTAGTATTTGGCGCGACTCGCGCGCCGTGTTCAGTGCCATGGCTACGTTATTTCGCTTTGCCATAGAAATTTGGGCAGGCGTCGCCTTATCTTCATTTTTTAACGTGCCCAATCGCCATGCGAGCAACTGCGCTTTCGTGATTTCGGTAAGCATTTCTGCCAATTTCTTTTGCTGCAATTGGAAGCCGACAATGGGCTTACCAAATTGCTGACGTTCCAGCCCATATTGTAGCGCCGTACTGTAGCAATCGATGGCTGCGCCAATCACACCCCAACTGATTCCATAACGTGCAGAGTTCAAGCAACTTAAAGGACCTTTTAACCCTTTTACATTGGGTAAAATATTGGTTTTCGGAATGCGCACATCGGCAAAAACAAGCTCGCCGGTTGCCGAAGCTCGCAAGCTCCATTTATTGTGTGTTTCAGGCGTTGTAAACCCTTCCATCCCGCGTTCTACAATAACGCCTTGGATTTTCCCTTCAGGGTTTTTTGCCCATACTACGGCAATATCGGCGATGGGCGAGTTGGTAATCCAAAGTTTTGCGCCATTCAGTATAATGTGGTCGCCATCTTCTACAAAGTGTGTTTCCATTCCGCCGGGGTTGCTGCCATGGTTAGGTTCGGTAAGCCCAAAACAGCCGACCATTTCACCGCTGGCAAGTTTGGGCAAGAATCGCTTTTTCTGCTCCTCGCTCCCAAACGTGAAAATGGGGTACATTACTAACGACGACTGAACGGAAGCAGAAGAACGAATGGCACTATCTCCGCGTTCAAGTTCTTGCATAATAAGCCCATAAGCGATTTGATCGAGGCCGGCGCCGCCATATTCTTCAGGGATGTAAGGCCCTAGTGCGCCAAGCTCTCCCAATTGTTTCATAATATTTGGGAGGGGTTTATGTGCTTGGGCGTATTGGTCAATAATGGGCTTTATTTCTTTATCGACCCACTCGCGGATGCTTTGCCGCACCAAGAGGTGCTCTTCAGTTAATAGGTCATCAATCTGATAGTAATCGGGTAAATTACTCATGTGTTTATTCATTAAGTATGGTTAAATAATACAGTGTTTGCAGCTAATGCGCTACATTCACTTAACAAAATGTGAAGGAGTAAGCGCTATTATATTTTGAAGTGCAAGGTAAATTACATTGGCATCTTTGCCTAAATCGGGCAGGGAAAATTCGACGTTTTAGTTTTGTAGTATGAAAATTAAGGAAAAGATAATTCTAGGAGTCGATCCTGGAACACAGGTAATGGGATACGGCTTGATCAAAGTGTTGAATAACCAGCCTCATTTGTTGCAATATGGTGTGATTCATCTGAAAAAATATGAATCGCATGCCTTGAAATTACAGAAGATTTTTGACCGTGTTTTGCAACTCATCGACGAGTATAAACCCGATGAAATGGCGTTAGAAGCTCCATTTTATGGGAAAAATGTACAGGCAATGCTTAAGCTAGGCAGGGCGCAAGGTGTCGCAATGGCTGCCGCACTCTCTCGCGAAATTCCTATTGTAGAGTATGCTCCTAAAAAGGTGAAGCAATCGGTAACAGGCAATGGAAATGCTACCAAAGAGCAAGTAGCTGCTATGTTAATGCGGCTTTTGAAGTTTACGCAAACCGAAGACGATTTTATGCTCGATGCTACCGATGCCCTGGGGGTGGCGTTATGCCATTTCTATCAAGCCGGAAGGCCGCAAAGTAAATCAACGTCGTGGAAAGGGTTTATTAACCAAAACCCGAATAGAGTAAAGAAGAAATGAACTACTCAAACAACGGCGCGAAAGGATCTTGCCCTGCGTTTAGTTCGGCAGCAGTATCAGCAGTTTTGATATCGGAAAGCCGTAAGGTGAACAGCTTACTGTCATGCGTTTGAGCAATCATTGCTCCCTCTGAGGTTCTCATCCAATCTTCCCATGTGAATAATAGTCCTTTAAGAGGGACAATTTTTACCCATAATTTCCATGCTTTCGGGCGGAAATTTTCATCGAGTATCCATAAATAGGCATCGCCTGGTGTTACCCCTCCTGAAGCATATTGTACTAAAAGCGCTTCTGTACCATCATCCAAAGTTACCAAAGAGCGGGTAGTACCTGGGTCAAAAATTTTAGCCGGAGCGTTCAGCCAAAAAGAGTCGTTGACCCAATATTTCCAAGCTTTTTCCACGAGCCTATCATTTTTCTTGGCAGAAACCCGTTTGCCATTCTCGAAGGCAATCCCTGTTTTAGGATTAATATTCACTAATACTTCAAAGTTTGCCCAACGTACGCGTGCTAAATGCCGCTTTTTATCCCAAAGGTGTTGCTGTCTTCCGCCAAAATCCCAACAAACCGCTCCAACGCTATCCCAAGCGGCTTTTTGGGTGGCATCTGCCATTTTTTTTGCAAGTGTTTCAGCCTTTTCGCCTTGTTTTCCTTGAGGCATTGGCTCACTAACAATCCAAACCACTAGGGCAAGTATGGCGACAAGCGCTACAATTATACCTAAAGTTCCGGCAATCCATTTCCAAATTTTTTTCATTGCTAGAAAATATATGTGTTAAAAATACTCGGATTAGGAATAGAATGGTAACAATACACTTAAAGGATTTACCACAAAAGCTTGTGTTGAATCATCTGATTATTAGCCTTAATTTTTTGTATGTGTTAGAAGGTTTGTAAAGAGGGTGTTAAAAAAAATAGAGAATGTTGTAACCTTCTTTCTGCGATTGCGTTAACTTTGCTGAGAACAATTCAAAGAGTAGTAGAATAATAACAGAAATGCCAACAAATATTTTGTTGGCATTTTTTTATGCTATTGCATTGCAGGCCGGTAGATAATTTCGTTTACTCGTTCTAAGGCACTAAATCGGATCTCAATCCGCTCTGCCTGTTGCGTTTCTGAAGCTCCTCCTTCGCATTGTATTCCTTTTTCTACAAAGTAAACATAGAATTTTTGCTTTCGCTTGTATAAATCGACCTGATCGGGTTTGCCGAGCACTTGTCGGATATCGCGTTCAGAAAGTTCGTAAAGTTTTGTTTTAATTTTCTGAAAGTTTTCAAGTTGATTTTTGCGTAAGCCTTGGCAGCCTTGTCGGTCGTTTTTCCATAACTCTGTATCAAACTCCTCTTTGGTGAATTCCACAGAACTGCCACAACTTACCAACCATAAGGCCATTGCAATCCAATAGATGTGCTTTTTCATGCATGCAATATTTTAAAGTTTAGCGCATTCTTTGTTTCCACGCCGACTTACCTTCGGCGCTTACGGGTTTTTCACCCCGAGCTTTTCCCATGGAATATTTATCCATAACATGACTGATAAACGCCGCTGCTACTTTCATTTCTGTTTCCGTGGGTTTGCTGCTTAGTACATCGGGCGTGAAGTATTGCTCTACAAACTTCGTGTTGAAGTGTCCACTCACAAAGGCATCATGCTGTAGTACATATTTACAAAACTCTAGCGTAGTGGTAATGCCGGTAATTTGGTACTCATCAATGGCACGGATCATCCGTTCGATGGCCTCGGTGCGATCTTTTCCATACGTAACGAGTTTGGCAATCATGGGGTCGTAGTAAATCGGAATTTCCATTCCTTCGCGGAAACCGTCGTCTACCCGAACACCTGGCCCTTGCGGGCGGCGGTAGGTTTGCAAAGTGCCGATATCGGGTAAGAAGTTGTTCGTAGGGTCTTCAGCGTATACACGCACTTCGAGGGCATGTCCTTTAATTTTTAAATCTTCTTGTTTAAATGATAGCGGAGCACCTTCAGCAATTTTAATCTGTTCTTTTACCAAATCGATTCCTGTGATTTCTTCCGTAACAGGATGCTCAACTTGCAAACGGGTGTTCATTTCTAAGAAATAAAAGTTGAGGGCATCATCGGCGATAAATTCTACTGTCCCGGCTCCGTAGTAATTACAAGCTTTGGCAACGCCTACGGCGGCTTCTCCCATTTTTTTACGAATTTCAGGGGTCATCACAGAGCAGGGGGCTTCTTCAATTACCTTTTGATGGCGGCGCTGGATAGAACACTCACGTTCAAAGAGGTACACCACGTTTCCATGTTGGTCGCCAAGTACTTGTACTTCAATGTGCCGAGGGTGTGTAAAGTATTTTTCTACGAATACCGATCCATCGCCAAATGCAGAAGTTGCTTCGCTGATGGCGCGTTCCATTTGTTCGGGCAGTTCTTTTTCGTTGTGTACTACTCGCATACCTTTCCCGCCGCCGCCGGCACTTGCTTTAATAAGCACCGGAAAGCCAATTTCGCGCGCTTTTTCTAAAGCAATTTTGGGGTCTTCTACTGCGCCATGTGTGCCGGGCACAAGGGGGATATCGTATTTTGCCACAGCTTCTTTAGCAGCTAATTTGCTACCCATGGTGGCAATTGCTTCGGGAGATGGACCAACGAAGATAATTCCTGCTTCTGATACTTTCTTGGCAAAGTCAGCATTTTCCGATAAAAAACCATACCCTGGATGGATAGCGTCTACTTGTAATTCTTTACAGATTTCAACGATTTTATCGCCTAATAAATACGATTGAGAAGACGGGGGAGGCCCAACACAGACGGCTTCGTCTGCCATCAGGACATGTTGAGCAGCTCTATCGGCTTGGCTGTAAATGGCAACTGTAGTAATGCCCATTTCTTTGGCTGAACGAATAACCCGGCAAGCGATTTCACCTCGGTTGGCAACTAAAAGTTTGTTTATTTTCATAGTCGAAATGTAGTTATATAATGTATTGATTTTCTGTAGTTTATTCTTTCTGTATTAAGAGATGCTTTTACCTAAGCATGTTTGCTGTTGCCCGGGAAAGCCTTAGATTTTTTACTAAATTCTTCCCATAGCTCTAAGATAATTAAAAAAATGGGGGAATCGCTTAAGGCAATAGGCGGCGTTGTTGCTTATAGTGTTGCTTCGCCTTTTAAAAAATCGCGGTACCAATAGCCTGAGTCTTTCACGGTACGCTCTTGGGTGTCAAAATTAGTGTGTACAATGCCAAACCGAGGAATATACCCCTCTGCCCACTCAAAATTATCCATAAAAGTCCAGATGAAATATCCGCTTATGTTGGTACCTTCTTGTTTGGCACGGTAGGTATGTCGGATGCACTCTTGAATGAACGACTTTCGTTGGTGGTCATGGATTTTTCCATGTTGGACTTTATCGGGGAAAGCTGCACCATTTTCGGTTACTACAATTGCCGGTGCGTTGTGGTAACTCCCAAATTGCTTAAGAATGTGATAGATGGACTGTGGCCACACCTCCCAGTTCATTAGTGTAGTTTGAGAAACTTCTCTTTTTTCAGGCGGAACCAATTTGGCAAAAACGTAAGGTGTGAACCAAGAGTGTTCCACAACTTCTCGCGTATAGTTTTGGATTCCAATAAAATCAAAGTCAAACGGCATCATCACTTCATCAGAAGGGCGCATTACTTCTTCAAGGCGCTGCAGAAATTGGAAACGTTTAACGGGATACCCCATGCCGAGTACAGGTTCTACAAACAGGCGATTTAAGACGGCATCTACACGTTGAGCCGCTTCGATGTGCCTGGTTGTAGGCTTTCGAGGTTCAATCCAAGAGCAAGAGTAGGTAGTACCTATTTGTGCGGTAGGGCAGAGTGCCCGTAGTACTCTGCCGCCCACCCCTTGCGCAAGTGTAGCATGATGCACTGCTTTCAGAAAAGGAGTAAGACCTTTTTCGCCCGGTGCGTGCACGCCTAAAAAATAACCGGCTCCGGTAAAAACCATCGGTTCGTTGAGTACCATCCAATAGTTTACACGATCGCCAAATTGCTGTGCGCAAACTGTGGCAAATTCTTCGAACCATTGTAAAATAAGTCGGTTAGTCCATCCTCCTTTGTAATATAAAGCTTCGGGTAAATCCCAGTGGTAGAGCGTTACCCAAGGTTCTATCCCTTTTTCTAAGCAATAATCAATTACTCTATCATAGAAATCGATTCCTTTTGCATTGATTTTTCCAATTCCTTTTGGCAATACTCGGCTCCATGCTATGGAAAAACGAAAAGAAGGAATGTGCAAGGAGTGCATCAAGTCGATGTCAGCAGTGTATCTATGGTAAAAATCGCAGGCAATGTCTGCGTTTTGATTTTGATGGATTTTGCCTTTTTGATGTGTAAATCGATCCCAAATGGAAGGGGCTTTCCCATCTAAATTATGTGCGCCTTCAATTTGATACGCCGCTGTAGATACCCCCCAATGGAAATCGTTTCCAAAATTTTCTCGGTTTATGTGCTGCACTTTTCAAAATTTTCTAATACGGTTTCAATCACTACCGGTGTAATATCGGGAAAGTTCACCTCAATATGTTGCGATTGTTGAAGCCATTGGTCGATACTGGGTAGATATTTAGCTTTTAATGCTTTGATGACCGGTACGCCCATAACGGCTAATGCTGCGGCATTGCATTGCTGTTCGTATTGCCCTTTCATAGGGATTACCATTAGCTTCTTTCGTAAGAATAGTGCCTCAGCAGGGGTTTCGAAGCCCGCACCACAAAGTATACCTTCAGCATGTGCCATGCTGTTCAGAAATGCCTCGTTATGTACAGGCTGAATGGCGATATTATTTACTTCGTACGCCTTTTGGGTATGCTTTGAAAAAACTTGCCATTTTATGGAAGGAAAGCTGCCTAAGTGTTCAATCAGCTTAGAGTCATCGTAAGCGGGTAAATATACGGTGTAGTGACCTTGGTTAGTAGGGGCGAGGTTGCGTACTTGTTTGCGGATGATAGGTGTGAATATACGCTCTGAGAATTGTTTGAAATGGAAACCGTAGGCTTCATCAACAGGCGCATAGTTTTTTAAGATGAAGTTACCCAATCGATCCGTTTCTTCGGGGCGCGGGGCCTCTTTGGCGAGTACGGCACTTTGGTGGCTCAAGCCTATACAGGGTACTTTCTTGCGTTTGCATGCCCAAGCGGAAACTGGTTCAAAATCGTTGATGACCAAATCGTAGTGTTCTACAGGAAGGGTAACTATTTCTTTCCAAAATCGATTCATATGGTTTTTACGATACGTATTCCATATATCGACTCCTCCTTTTTTCCCGAAGATAAAACTCATTCCTTTACATTGGAACTTTAAAGGCGTTTCGAGTTGTACATCGGCTTGGATACCACTCACCATCACATCGAGTTGGGCATGTTTGGCTAATTCTGGGATTACATCGCGTGCGCGGCTCAAATGCCCGTTTCCTGTACCTTGAATTGCGTAAAGTATTTTCATGCAAGATCAAATTCGAGCAACATCTTTTGGAATAATTGTTTGTTGGAAGCAATCTCTTCTAGATCTGAAGAAACTACAGCAGGCACTTGTGCAGGTTCGTGCTGATAGAGCGTCCATTCACCGTTTTGATATTCCAATGCTGTAAGGCGTTCAATCCAATCTCCAGAATTGAGATAAAGCACACTTCCTTGCTTATTGGTAATTGTTTTGATTTCGGGGCGGTGGATATGCCCACAAATTACGTAATCGTATCCTTTCTCTATGGCTAGGTCGGCAGCTGTTTGCTCAAACCCGTGCTTAGCTTTAACGGCGGTTTTAATGCGGCGCGCTAACGAAAAAGGCCCGTATCCTAATTTTTTAGAAATTAAATTAAAGAATTGATTGATTTGTAATAAACAAGCGTATCCGTTTGCTCCCATGCGGGCTAACCATTTTCCATGCTTCATGGTAACGTCGAATACATCACCATGGAAAATCCAGGCTTTCTTTCCATCGAGGGTTAAGATTACTTTATTCACAACCTGAAAGTTTCCTAATCGCATCCCAACGAATTTTCGCATCATTTCATCGTGGTTGCCGGTAACGTAATAAACCTCTGTACCTTCTGAAGCCATTTTTAAAATTTGCCGGATGACCTGCATATGCGATTTCGGCCAAAAGGTTTTGCTAAACTGCCAGGTATCTACAATATCGCCATTGAGCACGAGTGTTTTGGGGCGAACCGACTTAAGGTATTGTAAAACTGCTTTGGCTTGGCATGCAAATGTGCCTAGGTGGATATCAGAAATTACAACTACTTCGGGCGAACGGGGGGGTACTTCATTTTGCATGGTTGTTTTCATGTGGTTAATACAGCAATTAACGGCAATTGCTTTCAATGCCACATTAGGCAAGGTTGAATTTCTGTTGAATTTTGATTCCGATGTATTATGCAAAGGTTACGTTTTGGGGGAGTTGGTATTTGAGGAGTGCGATGTTTTTTTGGGTTTGGGTGTAGAAGTAATGAGTGGGTAATCGGTAGTTTGTTTGCCAAAACGCACTAAATTAAGGTGTTTGCTTAATGATTTTTGGCGAAACTTATTGATACGATCTACCATAAACTTGCTGGTATGCAAGTCTACCATTTGAAGATAATGGCGAGCGACTTTACCGGTAAATTCTCGCTCAATCGTTTCCAGGTTTTCGTTTTGGTACGAGGCAAGCACATTACTTTGGCGATCTACGCTAATTTGCACATTAGGAATACTGATATCGCTCTCCATAAATGTAGCGATGCCTCCATCCGTTTTCATTATTTTTCCATTGAAAAATACCACTTTGCCTTCTTGGGGAATCTCTATAATAAATAAAGCGAGTGGGTTGCCTACATGGCGTGCATGCATTGCTTCGCTTTTCAAAAGCCACATTGTTTCTTTCATATTGCGAATGAGGTGGCTAATTTCTTCGTTCAGGGCTGTGATGTACTGCAGAGGTTGCGTGTAGCTTTCATGCTTGTAGGCATAGATAGGTAGTTTCATCAGAAAAATATACTATAGTTATTAAACACGCAGCAAAAATAGGAGAAATGCTGCATTAGGCTTTGCAGTCATGCATTTTCTTGAATCTTTACCCAATTCTAATGATATGAAAACAACACTGAAGCGAATTGCCGATGCACTATATTGGGAAAAAAGTGAACAATCGTTTCGTTTTACCACGCTTCATCGGAGAGAAGAAAAGCCCTTTGCTCATTTGATTCCTGCCTTTGATAACCCCAAAATAAACGAACACTATCGGCACGATAACCAGCAGTGGAAGCACCGCGAGGTAGTCGTCCGCATCGACTCTCCCGTTTTGATAGAACCCGATTACGGTATTGTTTTACATAATAAACGTACTATTTTCCCCGAATCTCATGCATTTAAAAACTTATACCCATCGGTGCCTCGGCTATGGAAACACGCGTTTTCTAAAACCAATGCTGTATTACCTGAAGCCATTCTTTTCGATGGATGCTTAGGAACTAATTATTTCCATTTTTTTTCAGATGTCTTACCGAAAATATGGTTATTGGAACGTTGGGTAAATCTGAGTGAAATTCCTTTGATTGTGCCTGAGCGAACTTATCGACGAGCCTATTTTCAGCATATGCTCGCTCATACGCCTATGGGGAATTTTAAATGGTATGTGCAGCAACCCGGCGAATACATAGAGGTTTCGACTTTATATTTTGCCAAACCAATGCCCTACGATGCAGCCTACTGGTCGGCAATGCAACGAGCTTTGCTACCTCCGAGCGTTCCTAAAGAAAATCGTGCAATCTTCATTATGCGCTCTGCTAAAAGTGGACGCTACCTTGAAAACCTTTATCAACTTAAGCCCATCCTCAAGGAATATAAAGTAGAGGTCGTAGACACCGACGGGATGTCGTTACAAGAGCAAATTGAGTTAATGCAATCTGCTTCACATCTGATTGGTATTCATGGTGCCGGCATGACTAACATGGCATTTCGAGGGAGCGCTCATCTAAAAATCTTAGAGCTGAACCCTGCAAACCGCATTTCGTGCCATTATTATTGGTTAGCAAATACGTTAGGATATACGTACGATGTACTCCTAGGAAGTGAGTTGCCTTATACCAATGTATACCCCGAACAAGGCTTTAGTATTGATGTTAATCTTTTTGCTATAAAAATAAAGCGTTTTTTTGAAGAGTAACTGTGTGTTATTTCTTATTGAAATGCTGCCAACCTTGTGCTTGTAGCTCAATTTCTTGCTGGGCGCGCGTTGTCATCTTAATACCTTGTGACGATTCGCGTGTGTACCCAATCATGCTCACATCAGCGAGTTTCAGTAATTTGTTTTGATCTTCTTGTTTGATAGTGAACAGTAGTTCGTAATCTTCTCCACCGTTGAGTGCACAAGTAATAGGGGATAAATTGAGCTTTTGGGAAGCCGTTTCGTAAGTGATGCGTTCTATAGGAATTTTTTCTTCGTAAATCATGGCGCCTATACCTGACTGATGGCAAAGGTGCATGAGGTCTGAAGCTAATCCATCTGAAATATCAATCATTGCCGTAGGAATGATGCCGTACTCGTGTAACTCATGGACGATGTCGGTACGAGCTTCGGGTTTTAGTTGCCGCATTACCACATATTCTTCTGCTTCTAGCTGAGGTTGCATTTCAGGGTTTGCCAGGTATACTTGTTTTTCGCGCTCTAAAATCTGTAGCCCTGTGTAAGCACCACCTAAATCGCCGGTAACGCAGATGATTTCTCCTTTTTGTGCTGTATTTCTTTGAGTGATGTGCTCTTCTGCGACAAACCCAAGTGCCGTTACCGAAATCACTAGGCCACTTCGCGAAGCGGTCGTATCTCCACCCACTAAATCGACATGGTATTGCTCGCAGGCGATGCGAGCGCCTTCGTATAACTCTTCAATTGCCTCTACACTAAACCGATTGCTCAAGGCAACACTAATTGTAATTTGCGTGGGGATGGCATTCATGGCAGCAATATCCGAAAGGTTCACTACTACGGCTTTATACCCTAGGTGTTTTAAAGGGTAATACGCC
>CAYMYI010000005.1:19741-21300 GCA_964394585.1 uncultured Roseobacteraceae bacterium | reverse complement strand
GCCAAGTCGAAATGAATACCTTCGAGCAGCATATCGGTAGAAAGTACCATTTGCTGGTTGGGGGTAGGGAGTATGATGGCGGCATCGTCTCCAATGCCTTTGCGTGTACTGTTTTGGTATAACTGCACTCGTTGAGCTAGTTTTTCAATGAGTCCGAATTCTCCAAGAGAACTTATTTCCGTGGGCATGGTATGAGTTGTGTGAGTAAGCTTAATTAAACAAGTACGTTTAAAAACGTTAGCTATTTTTCTAGACCTAAGCGGTCTGTAAGGGAAGCAATGGTTTCTTCTTCGACTTCCGATTCTCCATCCGAAGCCTCAGCGAACATATGTAAAATCTCTTCGATATCTTCTTTGATTTCGGGGAAATTCGTTAAATAATCCGCAAGTGCCTCAATAAACTTATCTTCCCAATTCATGAGGCTATCTAGCAGATACTTTAGCTCTTGAAAGTATTTTTCTTGTAATTCTTCTTGTTGTTTGCCGGTCGTGTCTTGGTCGTTTTCTGCCATAAATTTGGCGAGGTATCTTACGTATACCCATTCGTCGTCGTCTACCACGCCATCGCTGGCAATCACTAAAAGTGCTGGAAAAAATGTAAGTAATGTGCTAAACTGCTCTGCGTCTAAGTTGGTAGGACTTACAGGGCTGTAATCTTCAAAAAGTTGTTGTATAGCGTCAGATTTCATGGGTCATGTGGTTTTAGTTTGAGGCAATATTACACATTCTATTTTTTTCAATTTAAGAAACAAATTCATAATTCGTTCATTTAAGCGGCAGCTAGGCAATAGTGGTTGGCAGTCTGTACGTCATCATCTAATTTTGCGGTCAAATTTTGCAAAACGATTGTATGGCAAAGGCTAAATATATTTTTGTTACGGGCGGCGTTACCTCTTCTTTAGGAAAGGGTATTATTTCTGCCTCTTTAGGGAAACTGCTGCAAGCACGAGGCTTCCGGGTAACGATCCAAAAGTTTGACCCCTATATTAATGTAGACCCAGGCACCATGAACCCTTATGAACATGGCGAGTGCTACGTAACCGACGATGGTGCAGAAACTGACCTCGATTTAGGGCATTATGAGCGTTTTTTGAATATTTCTACTTCGCAGGATAATAATATCACTACGGGAAGAATTTACGATAATGTAATTCGAAAAGAACGTCGAGGCGATTATTTGGGAAAAACCGTGCAAGTAATTCCGCACATCACCGACGAGATTAAAGCTAACATGTTCCGGTTAGGGAATACCGGTAATTACGACATCGTGATTACAGAAATAGGAGGGTGCATTGGCGATATAGAATCGCTACCTTTTGTAGAGGCGGTGCGCCAAGCTCGTTGGGATTTGGGTTCGGAAAATTCGCTAGTTATTCACCTTACATTAGTTCCCTTTCTTAAATCGGCAGGAGAGTTAAAAACCAAACCTACGCAGCACTCGGTAAAAATGCTGTTAGAATCAGGAATTCAACCCAATATTTTAGTTTGCCGTACCGAACACCCATTGCCAAAAGAAATCCGCCAAAAAGTAGCCTTGTTTTGCAACGTAGATTTATCTTC
>CAYMYI010000005.1:3028-19731 GCA_964394585.1 uncultured Roseobacteraceae bacterium | reverse complement strand
CAGTGATTGAATCAATCGACGCAGATACCATCTATGACGTTCCGCTACTTATGCGCAAAGAAGGACTCGACGAAATCGTACTCAATAAACTAAAGCTTCCTAAAGATAGTGAGCCTGATATTGAGAGCTGGAAACACTTTTTAGGAAAACTAAAAAACCCTACGACTGAAGTTAATATCGGGCTTATTGGCAAGTATGTAGAACTACCGGATGCCTACAAATCTATTGTAGAAGCACTTACTCATGCAGGTGCAGTGAACGAGTGTAAAGTAAAAATACATTGGATCCAATCAGAGAAATTGATTGATGTAGATTCTATTGATCACCTGTTAAATAATTTGCATGGAATTTTAGTAGCTCCTGGGTTTGGCGATCGAGGCATCGAAGGGAAAGTGATGGCATCGAAGTATGCCAGAGAGCAACAAGTGCCGTTCTTTGGAATATGTTTGGGGTTGCAATGCGCCGTAATTGATTTTGCTCGCCATGTGGCACAATTAGAAGGGGCACACTCTACCGAAATGCAGCCCGATACGCCTCATCCGGTTATTCATAAGATGGAAGACCAAAAGAATTTGGAAATGATGGGGGGAACTATGCGTTTAGGGGCGTACCCATGTAAACTCAAAAAAAGCTCTATTACACACAGACTTTATGGGCATCTCACCATTTCGGAACGCCACCGTCATCGGTTTGAGTTTAACAATCAATACCTTGAACTTTTTGAAAAAGCAGGGTTTCAGGCAGTGGGCGTAAACCCGGAGACAGAACTGGTAGAAGTGATGGAGCTAAAAAGCCATCCTTTTTTCCTTGGATCGCAGTTCCATCCCGAGTTAAAAAGTACTGTGGAAAATCCGCATCCGTTGTTTGTCGGGTTTATTGAAGCTGCTATGCAGCGTAAAAAAATGCAATAACGTATTTTTGTAATCCTATTGAGAATAAATCAGCATTAAAAAGCCTATCATTCATGGTAAGTTGCCTTATTGGCAACTTTAAATACAATACTTATGGATAAAAATAATCTTACAGGAGTATTCCTAATTTCAGCCTTATTGATGGTATATCTCCTGTTTTTTGCCCCTGATCCCGAAGAGCTAGCGCAATCGCCTGAAGAACCTGCGACGCCAAAGGCTACGGCTTCAGAGACTTTGAAAGAAGAACAGACCAAAGCAAGCGAATTAATTGCACAACTACCCGACTCGGTATTACAAGAAAAATACGGCGCCATCGCCCTAGCTATGCGCGGAGAGGCAAGCAAGCTTACCCTAGAAAACGACGAAGTAGAAATTACCTTTGATACTCAAGGTGGTAAGGTAAGTGCCGTGAAATTGAAAAACTACGTTACAAATGCGAAGAAAGAGCTGGTTTTACTCGATGCGCAAAGTAGCTACATGCAAGAACTGACCGTAGTGAACAATCAGCGTATAGACCTCAACCAACTATACTATACAGCTATTAAAACGGATAGCACCATTGCGTTTACAGCTCGCGATACTACTGGCGCTATTCTTATTCAAAAAAACTATATACTGCCTTCAAAAGGGTTCGTGCTTAATTATGAAGTGGAATTGGCAGAGCCATTGCAAACTTCGCCAGCAAGTGGTATTCAGTTCTATTGGAAAAATAATCTGAAAAAGGTCGAAAAAGATCTGAACCAGAGCCGTATGCGTAGTACGGTGAACTTTTATACTGTGGAAGATGAACTCGATTACCCTTCGGAAAGCTCGCAGGATTACGAAGAAATACAAGTAGAGCAGCCTGTGCGGTGGGTATCTATGAAACAGAAATTTTTTAATGCGGCTATTTTAACGGATAGTGCATTTTCAACTGTTACAGTTGCCTCACAAGTAGACGAAAACGATACCACGGTTGTGAAGACCCTCGAAGCTACGCTGCAAATCCCTCTTGAAAATGGAAGCACCTCTGGAACGAATGTACGCTTCTATTTTGGCCCTAACGATTACGACGTTTGTAAAACGGTAGCCCCTGCTTTTGAACGCAACGTATATCTAGGGTGGAGTTTTTTCTCTACTATCAACCTTTATCTAATTATTCCGCTTTTTGAGTTTCTAGAATTATACATCACAAATTACGGTGTCATTATCCTCATTCTGGTATTCATCGTAAAAAGTATGCTATTCCCACTGACCTATCGCTCCTACGTTTCGATGGCTAAAATGAAAGTGTTAAAACCCGAAATGGACGAGATTCGCGAAAAACATGGCGACGACCAAATGGCAGCACAGCAAGAAACAATGAAGCTGTATCGGCAAGTAGGTGTAAGCCCGCTTAGTGGCTGTATCCCTGTTTTAGCGCAGATGCCTATTTTCTTAGCGATGTACAACTTTTTCCCAAATGCTATTCAGTTACGGCAGCAGAGCTTCCTGTGGGCGAGCGACCTTTCTTCTTACGACTCCATCTTAGATTTACCTTTTAGCATTCCTATGTATGGTTCGCACGTTAGTCTGTTTACGCTCCTAATGGCAGGAAGTACCATAGTATATACCTACTTCAATAATCAGATGAGCTCGGCTACTATGCAAGGACCTATGAAAAATATAGGGTACATTACGCCTGTAATTTTCATGGTGTTTCTTAACTCTTTTTCCGCAGGGTTAACGTATTACTATTTTGTTTCCAACCTGATTACCATCTTCCAACAGCTAATCATTCGTCGCTTTGTAGACGAAGAAAAGATTCGCAACATTTTGATGCAGAATAAAAAGAAAAATGCAAATAAGAAGAAATCGCGCTTTCAGCAGCGGCTCGATGATGCAATGAAACAAGCACAAGACGGCAAAGCAAAAACTGCAAAAACAGCTATAAAACCCAAAGATTATAAAAACGAGGTAGAAGGTGATATTAAAATGTTGAGTAACAATGGGAAAGCGCAAGTGGAAGTACAGATTAAAAACAATTCGTCTCAAAGCCTACTTGTAGAGTACGAAATCCCCTTTGGCAATAAGAGTGTAACTGTAGGGGCGGGCAAAGTGAAGCGACAGCGTTTTCAGCTAAAAAATGTAGAAGAAAAAGACTTAAAGCTGAATATACTGAAGGCTACCGCTAAAGTGTAAAACGACAGCATTCGTTTTGCTAAAAAAGCACTGAAGTTTAAACTCAGTGCTTTTTTTCTTTAAAGACAAAAAAAAAGTATATGAAAACTTCATATACCTTTTAACCTTAACCAATAAACAACACATAAAATAAACACATGCTTGTACATAGGAAGGAATCGAACCCTCTCCATGACCGTATTTTCATCTATGCTAAAACAAAATTACAAAATAAAAATAATGATTCGCAAATAAATTCCAGAATTATTCGCTCAACCGAGTATGCAATATTAGTAGGCATCGACAGTTTTTCAAAAACTCTTTCCAATTTTAAAGTTGTAGTTTTTATAAAATTGCAAAACAGAATCCATTATTGCCACTAATTTTCAAACTTGTGAAAACTTCCGAAATTGATAGCATAGACCTCAAGATTTTATCTGAACTGTTGAAAGATGCCAAAACGCCCTACACTGAGGTTGCCAAGCGCGTTTTTGTATCAGGAGGAACTGTTCATGTGCGAATGAAAAAACTAGAAGATATGGGAATCGTAAAAGGAGCGACCCTAAACCTCGACTTTCAGCAGCTTGGGTATGACATCACGGCTTTCTTAGGGATTTACCTTGCAAAGAGTAGCCTCTACGACGATGTTTCCGCTCAATTAGCTGAAATTCCCGAAATTCTCAACTTGCATTACACTACAGGAAGCTACAGTATCTTTGCTAAGATGACTTGCCGCGACACGAAACATCTACGCGAAATTTTGCATGATAAGGTACAGCAAATCGAAGGAGTAACGCGAACGGAAACCTTCATTTCATTAGAAGAGAAAATTAACCGACCGCTACGCTTGGAGAAAGATAAATAGAATTGCTCTGTAGATTGTACAAACTGAATCGTATTGAAAATCTATTTTAAATAGCTTAAACCATGACAGCACACACAAAACAAACCGCTCTATACAAAACACATGTAGAGCTAGGCGCTAAAATGACTCCTTTTGCTGGCTACGAAATGCCCCTTCGCTATACTTCGGATAAAGAGGAACATAATAATGTTCGCGAAAATGTAGGCATGTTTGATGTATCGCATATGGGCGAATTTTTTGTGGAGGGCACAGAGGCAAAGCAGCTCATACAATATGTAACCTCCAACGATGTAGAGAAATTAACACCTGGAAAAGCTCAATATTCTTGTTTGCCTAATGCCCAAGGAGGGATTGTAGACGATTTACTCGTATACTGCATTTCTCCACAAGAATATATGCTTGTGGTGAATGCCTCTAACATAGAAAAGGATTGGAATTGGATTGTGAAACACAACCAATTTGAAGCAAACATGACGAATCGGTCAGATGAAATAGCGTTGCTTGCAGTTCAAGGTCCAAAAGCTCTGACGGCTCTACAACCGCTTACTTCCGTAAAGCTAGAAGAGTTGGCTTTTTACACGTTCACTAAGGGAACCTTCGCAGGTGTTGACG
Organism: uncultured Roseobacteraceae bacterium; assembly: GCA_964394585.1. GTDB lineage: Bacteria > Bacteroidota > Bacteroidia > Cytophagales > Flammeovirgaceae > CAYUJH01. The sequence continues at coordinate 15,204 of CAYMYI010000005.1, read as the reverse complement.
ATGTGATTATCTCTGCTACTGGTTACACCGGTTCAGGAGGCGTAGAGCTATACATTCCGAATGAAGCGGCTCCTGCTATTTGGGAAGCCATAATGGAGGCAGGCAAGTCCTATGGTATATTGCCTACCGGTTTAGCCGCTCGCGATACGCTTCGGTTAGAAATGGGCTTTTGCTTATATGGCAACGATATCGACGATACCACATCGCCTTTAGAAGCAAAACTTGGCTGGATTACTAAGCTCAATACCAACTTTGTAGGAGCAGAAGTTCTTCAACAGCAAAAAGAAGCTGGCGTTAGCAGAAAACTCGTGGGTTTAGAAATGCTAGAAAAAGGGATTCCCCGCAGTGGCTACGAAATTCTTTCGTTGGAGGGCAAAAAAATAGGGAGTATTACATCGGGAACGATGTCGCCAACATTGGGCAAAGGTATTGGTATGGGATACGTTCAGACTGCTTTTGCATCCACCGATACAGAGCTTTTATTACAAGTTCGTAATAAACAATTGAGAGCTAAAGTGGTAAGTCTTCCGTTTATCAAAAAGTAAAAGATTAGTTAAATGCTACCTTTTTTTATTTGTAATTTTTTAAATGCGACATTGTTGCATATGACTAAAATGAAAATTTACTTTGCGACATTGTTGCATCTTAATCTTATAATTATGAATCTATTCAAAAAGTTCTATTTCATGCTTTTGTTGAGTTCGGTGGTAATGCTTGCTACAAGTTGTGACGACGACGACGACGTTCCCCCAGAAGAAAACGAAGAGGAAATTATCACGGATGTTACCCTTACTTTTACCCCTAGTGGTGGTGGTGCTCCTGTAACGGCTACAGCTGCTGATCCTGACGGAGAAGGACCTCAGTCGCTTCAAATTGTATCGAATATTGCGCTTGCAGCCAATACTACCTATACTTTGACCTTAGATTTGCAAAATGCTATTGAAGGGGAAAGTATTACCGAAGAGGTGGAGGAAGAAGACGAAGAACACATGTTCTTTTTTGGTTGGACCGGAAACGTGTTCAGCAATCCCTCGGGCGATGGAAATATTGACAACCGTGCAGATGTTGTGAATTACAATGACCAAGATTCGAATGGCAACCCACTCGGGCTTTCTACTACTTGGACTACCGCGGCTAGTGGTAATGGAACGTTTCGTGTGGTTCTTAAGCACCAGCCTGATCTTAAGACCGCCACTTCTACTGCGCAAGATGGTTCTTCTGATGTTGACTTAACATTCAACATTCAGATCCAATAATAATTTCTTTCGGTGCTAATTGTAAAGGTTACCTCCAACGTGGGGGTAGCCTTTTGTTGTTTTATGTAGTTTTGGAGTTGAAAGGAGCAGATTTTGCACGTACATGCAAAAAATATCATTTCTTTAGCTATGACAACGAGATTACTATCAATTATTGAGTTTGGTGAAAGCTCTTATCAACGCCTGGGAGTTGTATTGCTGAGTTTGGTTTCATGTATGCCGCTGTATGGACAAGAGGCATGCTTTACCGTGGATGTAGAAAAAGGATGCGCTCCTCTTACCGTTACGGTAACAGATTGTTCGGGAGTAGCACCTAGCAATATATTGTATGATGTACAGGGGAATGTAACCACTGAAAATGTTTTTGTTTTTGATGAGCCAGGGACATTCACCATCCGGCAGATTATAGGAACACCCGACGGAGGGAAAGAAACAAGTAAGACCGTAGAAGTGTTGGAATCAACAGAACCTCGTTTTACGCTTACCGCATGTTCGAATAAAACAATTCAGTTAGATATTGATGGGGGAATCTACGATAGTTATTTAGTGGACTTTGGCGATGGCACTACTCAAGCCATTACTCCTTCGGAACAACCTCAACACAGCTATGCTGCCGAGACCGTCGCCAATGTAACGGTACGTGGTTTATTTAATGGAGCTGTAGACAATTGCAGCGAGTCAACAGAAAGCCTCCCTTTATTGGAAAATATACTGCCGGGCAACATTCAACAAATTGAAATGAATAGCGGTAATCAAGTGAATTTGCAAGTAAGTTTAGAAACCAATACAACCTATTTGTTAGAAGAAGGCAATGGAGGCATCTACGAAGTAGCAGAATCAGTTCGTTTTGGAACTAACCAAATTACTTTAGAAGCACGAACACCTCCAAGCTGCTACCGCTTACGGGTAGAAGACCCCTGTACGGGCACTCAAACTCTAGGGAATGAACTCTGTAGTGTATCTCTAGCTGTAAGTTCATCTGCTCAAGAGAATCAGATTACTTGGCAACCTTACAGCGGTACTGCATTCGAGAAATACGAACTGTATAAAGATGGCGTACTGCTTTTTGAAAACTCTGTGGCTGGCACTACTTCCTTTACCGATACAAATGTGGAATGTTTACAATCTTATTGCTACCAACTCAGAGCGTATACAACAGAAGGTGTTTCCATTAGTGCCGAACAATGCGTAACTACGCAAGCTGCTACACAATCGTTTGTCGTCAACCAATTTTATACAAGTGTTGAAGATGAAAATGGAGTACTCCGTTGGCAAGTGCCCAACGGCGTTTCGATTGCACGCATTCGCATTGAGAAAGCGGAAAATCAAGGGCAGTATATAGTATTAGCCGATTCTGCTGCTGAATTTTCTACTTTTACAGATATAGATCTTTCTACTTCAAATTCAGTGTGTTACCGAATTATCCTTGAAGATATTTGCGGGAGCGAGTCAGAACCGACCGAAAGCTGCACAGTTAGTTTAAAAAGTGAAAAAGCACAAACAGATAACTTGTTAAATTGGAATTCGTATAGTGGTTTTCCCAATTACCAATATTACCTAGAAGTTTACTCGGATGCCGATTCGCTTACGCGGGAAATAGGTCCATTCGATGCTACCATTACAACGTATTTAGATGCTGCTGAAAACTTGGAAGGAAACGCTCAAGTATATCGATTGCGCATCGAAAATCTTCAAGGCGGCGAAGTTGCCTTTTCAAACTTCCAACGGATTGCTGAGCCAAGCATCTTAAAAGTACCTGATGCTTTTACCCCCAATGGGGACGGCTTGAACGACACATTCGCTATTATAGGAACTGAGTTGGTAGAATTTCGCATCGATATTTATGGGCGTTGGGGAAATGTTATTTTCTCTTCTGAGGAAATCGAGCGCTCATGGGAGGGTATCCTTAAAAATGGGAAAGAAGCACCCAAAGGCCCTTACACTTGGGTAATTAAAGCGAAAAGTGCGCAAGGCGCTACCTTCCAAGAAAAAGGCATCGTGCTGCTATTGCGATAAAAAAAGCCTTCCTATGTAAATAAGAAGGCTTTTGACATTTGGGTGAAACACTCAATTATTCTAAAATTACTGCAGTTCCGTTGGCGCTTACCATAAGCATACTACCATTAGCACCAATTGTTTCGTAATCAAGGTCGATCCCGATTACAGCATTAGCACCACGCATTCTAGCTTGTTCTTCCAATTCGGATAGCGCATGTTCTTTGGCCTCTTTAAGTACTCTTTCATAAGAAGAAGAGCGACCACCGACTACATCGCGGATAGCAGCGAAAATATCTTTGAACAAATTAGCACCAATAATGGCTTCACCGGCTACAACGCCTAAATATTGCGATACTTGCCGGCCTTCAACGGTATGAGTTGTAGAAAGTAACATAGACTAAAAATAGTTTTTGGTTTGTATTGAGAACGACGGCAAGGTACTAAAAAGTGAACGGTTGCAACAAAACTTTTAGGGAGTTCATGATGCTGTGCTTTTAAAATCTATTTTCTTTGCGATGCTTACTCAAATACACTAATAGAAGGTACTCTCGTATGCGAATTGCGTTTGTTTCGGTATTTCATCCTTACCGTGGAGGAATTTCTCAGTTTAATGGACACATCTACCGGGAACTGCAAAAAGAGCACACCGTAAAAGCTATTAATTTTAGCCTGCAATATCCTGATTTTTTATTCCCTGGGAAAAGTCAGTTTGTCGACCCTACCGATTTGCAATCGGGGGAAGTAGAAGCACCACGATTGTTAAATAGCATCAATCCACTGAGTTATCTTACCACTGCTAAAGAAATCAAAAGATTTAAGCCCGATTTACTGATAACCCGGTATTGGATGCCTTTTTTCGGGCCTTCATTAGGTACGGTAGCACATCTTACAAAAAGGCATAACACAAAAGTAGTGGCGATTATTGATAATTTGATACCGCACGAACCACGCTTTTTCGATGCTCCCTTCACACGTTACTTTTTAAATGCAGTAGATAGCTGCCTCTGCATGAGTGAAGCAGTTGCCTCGGATATACGCACAGTAGCACCTCATATGCCTGTTTGGTATCATCCCCATCCGGTGTACGATCATTTTGGTGAAATTCGCCCAAAAGCGCAAGCACGCGCCGCTTTGAACATCCCTAAAGACAAAACTGTACTACTTTTTTTTGGATTAATTCGGGCGTACAAAGGACTCGATTTATTGCTTCAAGCCTTTCCAAAGCTAGGAGAAAACGTGTACCTATTAGTAGTGGGCGAGCCTTATGAAAATTTCGATCCTTACCAACAGTTAATTGATGAAGGAGGGGCAAAAAATCGTATCCAAGTCCATACTCGCTATATTCCAACCGAAGAAGTTAGCACGTTTTTCTCAGCCGCTGATATAGGCGTATTACCTTATAGAACTGCAACACAAAGCGGGATTGCCGCCATGGCTTTTCATTTCAACCTGCCGGTGGTGGTTACCGACACCGGCGGACTCAAACAAATGATTGAACCGCATGGTATTGGTAGAGTTGTACCCACGGTTTCGGTAGAAGCTCTTATAAAAACTTTGCAAGACGTATTGACTATGCCAAGCGCAGTGCAAGAAATCCGTGATAATATTGTCGCGTTCAAGCAACAGAATAATTGGCAGACATTCAGCAATAAAATTCTAGAAGCATATAAAAATTTATTGTAATACTTCGGTGCCTTGCGTTAGATTTTTGCATTTCTCAGATTAATGTAAAGGATTTCTTAGCTTTTCATAATTTTATGTTTTATTAGCGTATATGTACATCACAGCCTCTACAATAGATGATTAAACTCAATACAGTCAAAGAGAGAATTTTAGCGGCTTTTTTTGTGTATTCCACAATTTCGTTTGCGGTATCAACTACAAGCTTTTTGTTGTTTCGCAACATGGAAAACATCGATAAGGCTACTTCAGAGGTAAACAAGTTGTACAACCAAACGCTGAACGGACTGCGGATAGGACAGGAGTTTTTTGCCTATGAAATTTATGAAAGCGAGTTCTATGTAACCGGATTAAGTGAAACGCTAACAGAGCACAACGATATTTTACAAGAGGTTAGCGACCAAGTACTTTTTATACGCGAAGATCGGGGTATCGACGACTTAGAAATGACAGATGACCTCACCAAGCTCGCTGCCTTTTTACAAAGTTACCGCAATATATACGATCAAATTGTGCTTAAATTAAAGCGAAAAGGCTTTAAAGAATACGGTCTCATCGGAGATATGCGCCGAAAAATCCATGATGTGGAAGAAGAACTAACCGATGAGCTTGAGTTGGTATTATTACTGCGCCGTAATGAAAAGGATTATCTGCTGCGTAAAGACACGACTTACTATTCAAGAGTAGCAGAATTGAGTAACGAAATCAGCCAGGTAGTGTTAAAAAAATCTCGGCTAAGCGATTACAAAAAACGGTTGATTGCCAACCAATTACAAGAGTATAACGACGACTTCCGCGAAGTAATCACCATCGATTTTGAATTAGGCTTCCATTCCTCATCATTATCGAGTTTGGGCGATTTTTCTAAGCTAAAAAAGAAAATTTCTGAAATCAGTGAACTTGTCGCAGCCATTAATGCGAAAGCCGAAAAACGAAAGTTCGAGTTGAATACCAGTATTCAGACGGTTTTAGTTTCCATCGTAACCCTTTCGGTAATTCTTACTTTATTCTTGAGCCTCTCTTTTAAATTTGTATTGGAAGATGACCCCGATAAAATCGAAGATTTGTAAGCGCCTTCACGGGGCTGAGGCACACTTACTTCTTACGGTTTATTACAAAGGAGATTAGTTTATCGAGTGCAGTTTTGTAAGGCGATTCGGGGAATTGGGCAATAATTTCGCGAGCTTCTACCACATACCGCTCCATCACTTCTGTAGCATAGTCAATCCCTCCATTTTCTTTTACAAAGGAGATTACTTCTTCTACTTTTTTGGGCTTGTGACTTTGGTTTTTAATTAAGTAAATGATTTCCCTCTTTTTTACCCAAGAGCTTTTCCCCAAAGCATAAATAAGCGGAAGAGTCATCTTTTTTTCTTTAATGTCGATTCCTCGGGGCTTACCCACACCCGCATCGCCATAGTCAAAAAGATCATCCTTAATTTGAAAGGCAATGCCAATTTTCTCGCCGAATTGCAGCATTTTAGCAACGGTTTCGTCAGGAGCTTCGACCGATTTAGCACCTACGCCACAACATGCGGCAATAAGTGTAGCTGTTTTCTGCCGGATTATTTCAAAATATACATCTTCGGTAATATCAAGCCGGCGTGCTTTTTCCATTTGCAGTAGTTCGCCCTCACTCATTTCCCGAACCGCTTCCGATACAATTTGCAGCAAAGCAAAATCGCCATTATCAATCGAAAGAAGTAATCCTCGCGAAAGGAGATAATCGCCAACGAGTACGGCAATTTTATTTTTCCATAGCGCATTTACGGAAAAGAATCCTCGGCGGTAGTGCGAATCGTCCACTACGTCGTCGTGTACGAGCGTTGCAGTATGCAGTAGTTCGATGAGGGCGGCACCTCGATAGGTGGCATCGTCTATTTTCCCGCTAATCGCCGCCGATAGCAACACGAGAATCGGGCGAATTTGCTTCCCCTTCTTTTTTACGATATACCCCATGATGTTGTCGAGCAGCATGACGTTGCTTTTCATCGCTTGCCGAAATTTCAGTTCAAAAATTTCCATCTCGGCATTAATTGGGGCTTTTATGTCTTCTATTCGGATAGCCATACTATTTAAGGCAATATTACAACCAAAACCGAAGATTTACCAATCATAAAATTCGGATTACTTGTAGGGTTTTATTGGTGTAGTTGTCTCAATTATTTACCTTCCTTCCACAATAGCAATAGGTATTTAATGTAGTTGTTATGCAAATAAATGTACAGCCTTATGTTGCTAAAAATGCTTGGAAATATCTCGACGATCTTGCCGAGCTTCGGGTTCAGGTATTTCGAGAATACCCGTATTTATACGACGGAAACCTTACCTATGAACGCTCGTATCTCGAAAAGTTTTTTTCTGCTACCGACTCGGTACTCGTAGTGGCAACCGATGGCACCAAAGTGATTGGAGTTTCTACAGGGTTACCTCTTGCAGAAGAAGTTGATAACATTAAAAAGCCGTGGGTGGAACATGGGGAGGATCTGGCAGATATTTTTTATTTTGGAGAGTCCGTATTATTACCTCAGTATCGTGGGCAGGGGATTGGAAAGCAGTTTTTTTACCACCGAGAAATGTGGGCGCGTTCCTTGAAAAAATTCCGTAAAACATGTTTTTGTGCGGTAGTTCGCCCTGAGAACCATCCGCTGAAGCCACCTGGTTATCAGACTCTTGCAACGTTTTGGCAACAACAAGGCTACCAGCCTATGTCAAATTATGTTTGCTACATTCAGTGGAAAGATATCAACGATGCCGAAGAAACAACAAAACCATTACAGTTCTGGCAAAAAATATTAGATGACTAATTGATAAATTAGGATGAATATATTGTCATCGCTCCATTAATTAAATTATTGTAGATGAGTTTTTTTAAGTAAAGATGATACAGAAGGGTTTTAAGTATTTAGGGTATATTTTGCTGTTACTCGGGGTGGGGATTGCTTTGTTACTACTTGCCGATAGTGTGCACCAATATCCCACACCGCTGCCACCTGAACGCCTTTTATTGCGGGCTCCTTCTAGGCAATACTTACCCTTGCAGCAATCGGCTTCTTTGCAACAGTTGAGGGAACGCTATGGAAAAAATAAAATATTACCCAAAGGATATGAAGAACAAGCCTTGATAGCCCTTTCCCATTATCCGCAGCTTGAAGAGGTACCCATTCGTTTTGAGTTAACCGAAACGCTGATTCCTTTGGCTTCGCGCCCCGATGTGTGGAGCGTCCTTTTGCCATGGAAACCCCGTGAATACTGCATTATCATCAGTACTAAATCCATTGAAATGTTAGAGCCTATTTTGCTACATAACCTATCGTATAATGCTCAAATTGGGGTGTTGGGGCACGAATTAGCTCATACAGTGTACTATCTCGATAAACATTCTATGGAACACGCAGGCATTGCCTTCCGATATCTGTTCGAAGATTATAGAAAAGAATTTGAACGTGCAACTGACCAACGAACCATCGCTCACGGGTTGGGCTATCAGCTACTTGCCTGGGCAAAAGAAGTAAAAGCATCATTTAAAGGTGATGAAACGCAAAGTACTATGGAAAATACGTATTATAGCCCACAGGAAATTGAAGAGGCTATGGAGCGTTTACCCCTGTATCAACCTTAAAAAAAGAGCCATAACATCGTTGTGAATGGCTCCTTTTCCCTGTTAATTCTTGACGTAACCCCGCCCTCGAACTGCCATCCCTGGCATTGCACCGGTATGTTCGCCATTTTTCAATACTTGTGTTCCATTGACAAACACATCGGAAACTCCTACAGAGTACTGATGCGGATTTTCAAAAGTAGCTAAATCGGCTATGGTTTCAGGGTCGAAAATAGTTATATCAGCGTAGTACCCTTCTTTCAGTAAACCTCGCTCATCAATGTGTAGTTTTTTAGCTGGAAGGTACGTTAGCTTATAAATAGCTTCTTCTAAGGGGATGACTTGTTCTTCGCGGACATATTTCCCTAAAAGTCGAGCGAAATTGCCATAGGCACGTGGGTGAGTGCTACTTTCAAGGGTTTTCCCTTCTGCGGCAAACGTACCTGCATCGGAGCCAAAACTCATATAGGGAAGTTTAATTTTTCGCTTTACGTTTTCAGGATCCATCAAAAAGTAAGCACAACTCACATTACCATCGTTTCGGATGATTAGCTCTATTGCCATTTCTACAGGGTCGATGTTTTGTAGCCAGGCGGCTTCTTCAAGACTTTTTCCATTGAGATATCGGAGCGAATCTTGGTCGAATCCAAGAAGCAAAATATTCTCTGGAGTTCCAGAAGCAACGTAAAAGTTTTCCCATTCAGAGGAGCGTTTGCGCATTTCTTGTGCTACTTTTTGGCGCAGCTCAGGGTTTTGTAGGCGATTAACCCAGGCTTTGGAGCCTCCTTCTTGTACCCATGGGGGGAAACATGCGCCCAACCCGGTAGAAGCGGCTTCGTATGTGTACATGTTCGTTGTGATTTCCAAACCATCTGCACGGGCTTGGTCAATCATTTGTAAGACGGTATCGAGCTTGTGCCAATTGTGTTTTCCGGCAGCTTTAAGGTGGTAAATCTCTGCTGGAATACTCGCTTCTCGTGCTATGGTAATGAGTTCTTCTACTGCTTCAATAATTGCATCGCCTTCGCTGCGTATGTGCGAAATGTAAATACCATCGTACTTTGCAGCGGCTTTGGCTAGTGTAACTAACTCGTTGGTTTGGGCAAAAAATGCCGGAGGATAGATTAACGAACTACCTACTCCTAAAGCTCCTTCTTTCATGGATTTTTCTACCAATAAGCGCATTTGCGTTAATTCGCTTTCTGTAGGTGTCTCATTCCGTTCGCCTAGCACATACTTTCGCACGGTAGTGGCTCCCACAAACGAAGCCACATTGCAGGAAAGGCCTTTTGCGGTGAGCGTATCTAAAAATTCGCCCAAAGTTCGCCATTGGTATGTTTCATTTTTTTGCCAATCAGACGGGCTCACCGGGCCGGGCGATTTACCTTCCCCAAAAATTTCGAGCGTTACCCCTTGTTTAAGGTTGCTCATTGAGCGTCCGTCGTTCCACAACGACATCGCCCCCCAGCTCAACACATTGATAAACCCGGGAGCTACTGCTTTCCCGTTGGCATCAAGGCGTAGGGTCGCTTCTGCTTTGGAAAGATTACCGATTTTTTCGATACGTTTTCCTACGATACCAATATCGGTTTTTAGGGGTTTTTCTCCACTGCCATCGTAGACTATGCCATTTTCAATGATGACGTCAAACTGTTCGGCTGGCTTACAACCCACAAAACAAATTACTAATGCTAATGAGCTGAAAATGAATCTTTTCATAGAGAAATGGTTAATGAATACCTGAACATCACACATGCAATTCGATTGGATGACCGTTAATATACTTCTCCGTTTGCATATCCTACATCAAGTTTTTTCGATAAGTCATACAAGAAGCCATTTACGATGGCGAATTTTACTTTACCCTCTTGCTTTAACACAAAATTGGCTCGCCCATCGAGGTCAATTCGCTCAGGCTCCGAATGCAAATTCGTGATGACATTCATGGGTACGTCGGTGAAAAGCTTATCGTGGGGCCAGTGGCTTACACGCACGGCAGTGTATCCTTCTTCGAGTAGATGTTTAAAATCAAGTCGGTAAAAAGCTTCTTCGCCTTCAATCACTTCTGGGAATACTTTCCCCGGAACAGCATCCATCTGCTGTCCGTCGAGTTCTTCGTAAGCATGGTAAACCGAAAGGTCGCCCATTTCGGAAATTCTTCCTCGAAAACGAAATGCCTTGCGGTTAGCTTCGTGTGCTTCGTTTTGAACTGTGGCAATATCTACCAAATACTTCTTTCCATTCATGCTTCTGTAGACATTACGCACAATCAAGCTATGCATGCTGCGATCGTTAAAAGGGATAGCATCGTATTTTCTTGTATTTTCTTTTTTGTAAGATTGATCGGCAATGTATTGGAACGATTGCAACAAAAGAACGTAATTGAGTTTTCGGATGAACTGTTTTTCGGGGTCGCCTAAGTAACCGCCCGACTCCACCAAAATGGTGCTTGTACCCCATTTCTGAATGTTATCGCCAAAAGCTCTTGGTTCAAAATCGTCGTTGTATTTAGCTACTTTATTGGGGATGTAGTTTTGGAGCATTTCATCGAGCAGACCAATTACTTGCATGGCACGTTTGCGTACGTCGTTGATGTCTTTCTCGTAGTTAAAGGCAGGCGCTAAAAAAGAGATGGCAGCGGGGTTTTCATTGCGGTCGCCAGCACTGTAAAAACGGCTTTGGTCGTGTAGGTTAAATCCAAAAAATGCATTCAGTTCATCACGCGTATTTTTCAAGATTTGCGATTCAGGGCATTGGAGGCGGGCGGCATCGCGGTTTAAGTCAATATCCAGTGCATTACGACGCTGAAAGCGGTCGGAACCATCAGGGTTTAACATAGGGATAAAGTGCAAGGTGAGTTTGCTAAGGATTTCGCTTCGGTAGGCATCAAACTCATCGCCCGAGGCAGCAAAAAAATTGAAAATATCAGCTAAGGCAAGGGTAGCCGTAGGTTCGTCGCCATGCATTTGCGACCAAAGTAACACGGGAATATCCCCATTCCCAAGACTTACCAACGAAATGGAACGGCCTTCTACCGACTCGCCCAACTTTTTAGTACTAAATAGCGAATTGCTCTCTATCTTTTTTAAAATATTTTGCACATCTGCATGAGAAAGGCGCTGATGCTCTAGTGATTTTTCCTGGTACTTTTCGTAACTATCGAAAAGACGTTTGTGTAAAGGTTGTCCGGCTACTTCTAAACTCATAAGTAAACTAATTGTGAAACAAATAATTAGGTTGCGTTGCATGTTCTAATAATTTTGTGTGGAATTGAAGGGTAAGGATGGTTGGCTATTATCATTAAGATAGCCCTACCGCAAAAATAGCTAGTAGATTAATGATTTAAAGGTATTGAACGGATTTAAACAAATGAAGATAAACACACTTTTTCGCACAGCAAATGGGGGAATGTTCCTACTATTTCTTCTGAGTAGTTGTGCAAGTTCAAAAATCGCAAAGCCTCTACGTTCGGTAGATGCGCTCATTCAAAGTGCGCCTGAGTTGCAAGAAAGCTTTACAGGATTTGTACTGTACGACCCGGCGGAACAATCTTTCTTATATGAGCAGTACCCCGATAAATACATGACTCCCGCCTCTAATACTAAACTGTATACTTTTTTTGCCGGCCTGCATCTTTTGGG
>CAYMYI010000005.1:0-3018 GCA_964394585.1 uncultured Roseobacteraceae bacterium | reverse complement strand
ATGTGCAACAAAATGATACGCTGTATTTTTGGGGAATGGGAGATCCCTCGTTTCTTAATACAGATTTTGGTGCTCAAGATCCTCTTTACCAATTCTTACAAAGCCGTACCGAAACGCTGGTGTATATACCTCGACCAATGCTCGATTTACCTTTAGGCCCGGGTTGGTCTTGGGACGATTTCGTTTACTATTACTCTACAGAACGCAGTCGATTCCCTATATACGGCAATAACATGTCATTGCGCTTTTCGGTAGATACTTTTTGGGTGCAACCTGCATACTTTCAAGGGTATTTGAAAAAAGCAACGATACCTTCGTCGCCATTTCTTTCGCGGAACTTTCACGACAACATCTACCACATCAATTTAGCTAAAAAAGGAGGACAGACGGAACGACTAGCGCCTTTTCATTATTCCGATACTTTGTTTGTGAGTTTACTGACCGATACCCTTCAAAAGCCGATACACCTGCGTAAGGGTGAGCTGTTGCCTAGTGAAGGGCGGCAAACGTTCTATTCTTATCCTATTGATACTTTGTATCGGAAAATGTTGCAACCAAGTGATAACTTCTATGCGGAACAGATTCTACTTATGGCATCTGCGATGCTTTCTGATACGTTGAGTGCCGGCTTAGCCATTGATTTTGTGAAAGATAGTCTGTTTAGAAAAGCGCCTTCGCCTTTAGTATGGGTAGATGGTTCTGGGCTTTCGCGTTATAACATGTTTACCCCACGAACTACCGTGAAATTGCTAGAGTGCATCTATCAGAAGATACCACCAACTCGCTGGCAAAGTCTATTGCCTGCAGGAGGAGTTTCGGGAACTATAAAAAATTGGTATGGGAGACAGGCAGGAGAAGGAGACCCTTATGTTTTTGCAAAAACAGGGACGTTAAGCAACAATCACTGCCTTAGTGGTTTTTTAAAAGCTAAAAGTGGTAAAGTACTCATATTCAGTTTTATGCATAACCACTATCGAGGAAGTTCTTCAGGGGTCAAACAATTGATGACTCAAGTGCTTGCTTCCCTACATGAAATGTACTGAAACAGGCGAATTGCTTTAGCGAGAGTTAACTTGCTTTTTTTGCTCGAGAATAGCCTGAAGCCGCGATTCGTCCACCTTAAGGGTGTTTTTCGATAACTTATTTACGATGATTGCACACTTTGTAGGATTCTTTTCCAAAAGAATGCAGCGCTTCAATTTATGTAGTAACGATGCTGACGTGTTGCTTTCTTCAACTGAAGCGGTTTGCGCTAATTTTTTGTTGTTCATGAGTTTAGATAGATTAGGCAGTACGAGCGAGTCTTTGCAATGTTAATATATTGAGAAACTTCTCTTTGATTTTAACTGTGTTTTAACGGTGTTATTGTGCTTTGCTAACATTTTGTAGACTTCAAAGTTTTCGTTGAATCGATAATTTAAAATTGTTTTAAATTCATAAAAACAAGAAAAGGCAATCTTTCAAAGATTGCCCTTAACCCATTTATCACAATTAATTAAGCTAAAACTGATTTCTTATATCAGTAGACATTAAACATAGCATAAATTTTGTGTTTTTCATAAGATTTTACCTAAAATTTTGATGTATATAAGTAAAGCCAAATAAGTAGTGGTTTTTTGCTTTTCTGCCAATATTCAAAGAAGTGAATTTCTTTAGATAAGTGCTCCAAAGCAGACTTTTCCAACCGACCTGGTTATCACTTCCCTTTGAAAGAGGTGGTTACATTTCCTCGCCATGCTGCGCACCATGCTCTAGTAATTGTGCATAAATTTCAGGGAATCCTCCTTTTCGCGCAAAGTCGAGTGGGGTTTGCCCTGTGCCATCTTTTACGTTTACCTCTGCGCCAAAGCCTAACAATAATTGCACTAGCGAGCGTATGCCTCTTTGTATGGCTAGGTGCAATGGCGAAATAGCATCGTTACGTTGGACGTTCGGGTCGGCGCCCTGTTTGAGTAAAAGTAAGGTAGGCCAGTGGTGCCCGAACTCCACAGCAGAGTGCAGCGGGGTAGCTTTTAAGGTATTATCGTATTTTCGGTTTACATCGGCGTTATATCGTATAAGTAGGTCAATGGTGGTATCGTGCCCAAAACGAGCAGCTAGTCCCAGGGGGGTAAATCCATCAGGAGCGTGTGTATTACTGAGCTTTGGTGTTTCATGAATGAGCTTTTCAAGGTGGGCATCTTTGGCAAAAGCAGCCATTTCAAACACAGAAAAGAAAGATTTACATTCGAGAAGAAAATGGGCGATATCTGTACTGCCCAAATAAGCGGCAAACAAAGGGGGTGAGCATCCCTCTGGAAGAGTGGCATCGGCAAGTGCCGGAAACTGTGCAATAAGTTGCTCAACCTCAGGCAAGGCATTTGCCTGAATAGCGGCAACTAGTTTTGGAAGAACGATAGCTGACATAAGTGAAAAAAATAAGTTAAAAAAATACAGTGAAATGAAATACTGTGATGTTGAGGTCAGGTTAAACGGCTACTTGGCATTATTTTTTACCATTTGTTTATGAATAGAAAAACCTTGTTTTAACGCCGAGCCATCGGATTTCGTAAAAGTATAGTACCGTAATGGTTTAGTCCGTATAGCAAACCTACAAAAGGTTTGACCTCTGGCAACCCGTCCGTCGACGAAATAACACTTTCTTTTCAACCAAATAATTCTATCGCTATGAACTTACTACAGCTAATCTCGGCACCTTATTGCATTGCCTACGAGTATCTTTCCTCTAAGGCAACCGACGTTCATTTTCAGGTTTCATTTGGGGCGACTATTGTATACAAGCAACCCGAATCACGTAACTTTTTTGAAGAACTCTTTAACGTAACACCACCCTTGCGTGAAATAGCACGCAAAACAGTTACCTTTCATTATGTAAAACAGCATGTGTACTGGTATTACTTGGAAAGTGGAGAACGAGCCTCTATCGATGAGCAGACTCGCTTAAACCAAGTGAAATTTAATTACATAGATCGGTTTTTACCTAGAGGCGTTCGTGCCAAACCCGATTTGCAACGGCAG
>CAYMYI010000004.1:19530-71160 GCA_964394585.1 uncultured Roseobacteraceae bacterium | reverse complement strand
TAGGCTACCACAGCACATAGCCATAAAAAAGCGATTAGGGTTAGTTTTTTCATGATTTTAAATAGTTAATGAATGAAAAATGAATAGAATATAATCTGCGTATCAGGGTTTGCGAGCATACATATTCCCATCATCATTTGTATCGATTAGTCCGATTCGCCAATGGGAAGGTCTTTAATTTTTTGCCATAGCTTTCCGAGCTTACTTTTTTGCTCAGCGTTCTCTACTGGTTCCTCAGTAGTAAGGTTGATAATCACTTTCACGTCAGCAGTAGGTTCAACTGTTTTGGGTAATACTAGCAGCGCCATCATCTCTACAGAAACCGAAGGTGCTAGCGCTAACGGTTTTGATGCAATAGGCGACACCTCCCGCTGAAGGTTATTAGGCTGCCCTACTGGAACACTCTCCGATCTACTACCCTGATAAGCAGCGATTTTCGTAGTAGTGATTACAGCCAAGGTTGTTGTGCCTCGCTGCAATTGTTGCCCTTGCCGTTTCGGATTTTCAGCTGGTATAGAAAGCAGCTGAGTATCTTGTCGTGCCGATTCTGATAGTATGTATGGTGCATGATATGCTGTATATTCTTGCGTTGCCCCATTCCAAAACGTCCCCTGCACCAACAATAACAGTAAAATCGCTGCCGCTATTTTCAGCAGTTGAGGTCTCCAAACTATAGAGTCATGGGCAGGTTGCTTTTCTAAAGTTTCGGCAAGTCGATTCCATGCTTGCGGACTAGGCGCAACGCGTTTCTGCAAAAGAGCCTGTTGAAACTGTGTATCTATCGGATGTTCATTTTTCATAATGTGAGGGCTTGTGATCGAAAAGTATTTGGTTTTTGCAAAAGTTCTTGGTTTTTCAGTTGCTTTTGGAGCAACTGTCTTGCTTTACTCAACTGCGATTTGCTAGTCCCTTCGCTAATGTTCAATTGCTCGGCGATTTCTTTATGGCTATAACCTTCAATCGCATACAGATTAAATACCATGCGGTAGCCGGCTGGCAATTGCCCTACCATTTGCAAAAGATCTTGCGTTTCTAAGTGTGTATTTTCGCCTGAAGAGAGTATTTCCCTTTCGGCATTTTCGAGCGAATCCATAAAAAATTGCCGTTTGCGTAAATGCATAAGGCACTCGTTTATTACAATGCGCCGCAACCACCCTTCGAAACTTCCTTCAAATTTGAACTGCTCAATTTTCTCGAACATTTTAGCAAATGCCTGAATCATCAAATCTTCGGCTTGTTGCTGCTCTGGCACATACCGAAGACATACAGCAAGCATATACTCAGCATAGCGCTCATACAGTGCTTTCTGAGCACTAATTTTCCGCTTGCAGCAAGCACGGATGAGTTTTTCTTCGCTATTTTTTTCTGTTTTGAAAATCATTTTTTGCCGTTTCGGGGATAAGATGCCTCTTTTAAAGACTTGGTTGCCTGGTGCGCTATTTTTTTCTTACACATTCATGCAGGTTAAAACGCTACGCTGCCCGATTCAAATTTTCTAACTTTGGTGTGATAATTGAGCCTTTTCTGCATAAAACCTGCCTTTTACCACATAAATGCAGTACTTTAGAAGGCGTTTTTTCGTTTCAAATCTTGATATCTTAAAAAATTATTTATGAGTCTTCGCATTACCAAAACGCTTTTAACTATCGTAGTTTTGTTTTGTCTCGGCGATGCCTACGCTCAGGCACCGCTAGCTTACTACGATCAACGCATCTACTTCGGATTTCGGGGCGGGGTGAACTTGGCCAGTATCCAAGGTGACTATAACATTCCCGAATTTGTAAGTACGAATTTCGCCTACAAAAATCGATTGACCGGCCATTTCGGGGCAGTACTCAACTACCATGTAACCCGTGGGGTAGCGTTCCAAGGAGAGGTCAATTATTCGATGATGGGCGCCGATGTAGAAAACAACCGACAAGGTGTTGTAGTGCAAGCCCTTAATTTCTTGGAAATCCCAGCGATTGTACGCTTTATGGGGGGTAACCCTAAACGCACCCAATTTTTTGTGGAGATGGGACCTGTAGCCGGAATTGCCCTAGTAGCGAATGATCACTATGCCGACGATAGAACCTTAAAAACAAAGGAAAATTACCGAGGTGCAAGCTATGGTGTTCTAGGAGGTGCGGGTTTACAGTTTTACGCAAAAAAATACAGAGTAGTACTCAGCGGCCGCTATACTATGGGCTTTACCGATATGCATGAATACGAATTGGTTACCAATAAAGTACGAGCATTCAGCTTTTCGCTCACTATTATGAAAGATATTTTCTACTATTATTAATATCGTAGATATCATTTACCACAAATCAAAAAAGTGAGCTACCCAATTAGGCAGCTCACTTTTTTAATGCATTTTCGAAAGAGAAAATTTCGGTAAAACAGCTTACTTAACTTTCTCAACTACGGCTTTAAAAGCCTCAGGATGATTCATGGCCAGATCTGCCAAAACTTTACGATTTAGCGAGATACCTGCCTTGCTAACCTTCCCTATAAATTGAGAGTAAGAAAGCCCGTGCAGTCTGGCAGCGGCATTGATTCTTTGAATCCAAAGACTACGGAAATTTCTTTTCTTTTGCTTACGATCGCGGTAAGCATACAAAAGACCTTTCTCAACCGCATTTTTTGAAACCGTCCAAACGTTTTTTCTACGTCCCCAATAGCCTTTCGCCATTTTCATCACCTTTTTTCTACGTGCTCTTGAGGCGACGGAATTTACTGATCTCGGCATCTCTAAATATATTTAATTGATTGAAAAATGAATGTGCAATGCTCAGATTCGAAGTAAATCTTTAATGCGCGGCTCATCGCTTTTGTGTACTAAGCCCATTTGAGTCAGGTTGCGCTTTTGCTTTGTTTCTTTCTTAGTTAAGATATGGCTTTTAAACGCGTGCTTTCTTTTGATTTTCCCAGAAGAAGTCAACTTAAAGCGCTTTTTAGCCCCTGAGTTTGTCTTTACCTTCGGCATGATATAATAGAGTTTTACTAAAAAAACGGGTACATCTAAAATTTTAGAAGTGCAAAGGTAGCAGAACTATGGGTATTCCCCAAGTCTTCTTTGTGCATAACCGTTGTTTTTTTCAAGGACTCTCCCCTTATTTAAGTATTCCTTTGGCAGCGTAGCTTTTAAAGGCATTATCTCTATTGATTGAGTACGCAATTTTATGTAGCCTCATCGGTTTTCATGGATGCGTTCGATTAAAATTTCCACTCAACAAACCACTCAAATATCAATAGAGCAAACACTGCAAAAGCCTTAGAATGCATACAGTAGTTGAGTGCAACACTCCCCTTACCTATCGCTTAACATATTTCTTTCCCTGCACCCTGTATTCGCACCATTCGTGTAATTCATCCCCAAAAAGGGTTTGCATAATTATTATATTTCCTTTGTATAAAAGGAATGTATTCAGAATAAAAATTACACAAGTCTATTCTATGAAAAAGAAAATAGTAATTCCGTTGATAGTAATCTTCGTGTTAGCAGCTGCCTATGCCATTTGGGGCGTCCGTAGCGATGACTCCGTGGATATTTACACCGAAGTGCAAAAAGGTGACTTTGAAATTAAAGTAACTACCTCCGGAGAGCTAGAGGCAAAACGGTCTGTAGAGATACAAGGCCCCTCAGGGATGCGTGCTGCACAAATTTGGGAGACGAAAATCAACCGACTAGTACCTGAGGGAACGGTGGTAGATAAGGGGGAATTTATTGCAGAGCTAGATAAATCGCAGGTGATGGATAAAATCCGCGAAGGGGAGAATGAACTCACTAAAGCACAATCGCAGTATACCCAAACCCAACTCGATACTGCGCTAGAGTTACGCGAAGCACGCGATAACCTGATTAACCTTCAATTTGGAGTAGAAGAGAAAAAACTCATTTTAGAGCAATCGGAATATGAACCCCCGGCTACCATTAAGCAAGCGGAAATCGATTTAGAAAAGGCAGAACGCGCCTTAAGCCAAGCACGCGAAAATTACCAAATTAAGGTAGACCAAGCTGTGGCGAAAATGCAGGAGGTGAATGCCAACTTACAGACGGAAAAATCGAAGGTCGATTTTTTACAATCGCTCATGGATCAGTTTGTAATTATTGCGCCTGAAGATGGTATGGTCATTTATTATCGTTCTTGGAATGGAAGTAAGCGCAGAGAGGGTTCTACGGTAAGTGCTTGGAACCCTACGGTAGCTACTTTGCCCGATCTTACACAAATGGTTTCAAAAACGTATGTTAACGAAGTAGATATTCGCAAAATTAAGCGGGGGCAACCTGTGCAGATTGGTTTAGATGCTTTCCCTGAGAAGAAGCTCACCGGCGAGGTGGTTGACGTTGCCAATGTAGGCGAGCAAAAGCCCAATTCCGATGCCAAGGTGTTTGAAGTTTCGATTGCCATTAACGAACAAGATACTACCCTCCGCCCTGCTATGACGACAAGCAACGTTATCCTAGCAGATGTAATCGCGGATGTATTACACGTTCCTCTCGAAGCTCTGCAAAACCAAGGCGATTCCATTACCTACGTGCTCAAACGCGATGGGCTCGATTTGGTAAAAACGGAGGTTTCCATTGGAAAAACAAACGAAAACGAAGTGATTATTTTACAAGGGTTGCAAGAAGGCGACGTGGTTTCTCTTTCAGATGTAAGCCAACGCGCTAGCGATGAAATTGTGCGCCTTCGTTCTTCTTCTGAAAATGTTGCTAAACAATAGAAATATGTGGGCACGGTATCAAGCAAATTTCAATATTGCCTTAGAGTCAATTTTGGCAAATAAAGTGCGCTCTATTCTGACAGCCCTCGGAATTATTTTTGGCGTAGGGGCTGTAATTGCGATGTTAGCTATCGGGAATGGAGCACAGCAAGAAATTCTAGATCAGATAAAACTAGTTGGGGTCAATAACATTGTAGTACAACCCATTGTAGAGCAAGTAGAAGAAGACCTAACCCAAGGAGGCGAAGGGGAGAGTGCAGAGGGGAAACGTGATAAAAAAGCATTTTCGCCGGGGCTTACCATGCAAGATGTACGTAGTATAGTAAACGTACTGCCAAGTATTGAAAAAGTGAGCCCTGAAATTGAAATCGATACCTATATCTTAAAAAATGGTATCCGCCGTTCGGCGAAACTTATTGGGGTAGAACCTGCCTTTTTCGAAATCTATAACTTCGATTTAAATGCAGGCAACTTTTTTAGCGAATATCAACTCGAAAAAGGAAGTCCGGTTTGTATTATTGGAAAAGCGATTTCCACTCGGTTTTTCAGCGGGCAAAACCCCGTAGGAAAGCGTCTAAAATGTGGCAAACATTGGCTTACAATCGTAGGAGTGCTTGAAGAACGGCTCGTTTCGGAGAGTACCATCAGCAAATTAGGAATTCGCGACTTTAACATGGATGTGTACGCTCCTTTCCAAACCATTTTAATCCGATACCAGAATCGCGCATTGGTTACAAAGGCGGCTATCCAACAAGCCGCTCGCGACGACGACGACGACCAACCACAAACCCAAGCACCGGTGAACTATCATCAAATAGATCGCTTGGTAGTTCAAATTGCAGAAACTGAAAAACTATCGGCTTCGGCGGATGTCATCGCACGCATGTTGGAGCGCCGGCACTACGGGGTAGTCGATTACGAAATCACTATCCCTGAGTTATTACTAAAACAACAGCAGCGCACCAAAGATATTTT
Source organism: uncultured Roseobacteraceae bacterium (assembly GCA_964394585.1). GTDB lineage: Bacteria > Bacteroidota > Bacteroidia > Cytophagales > Flammeovirgaceae > CAYUJH01. Next base: position 65,475 of record CAYMYI010000004.1, on the reverse strand, counting down.
CAATGTAGTATTGGGAGCTATTGCGGGCATATCGCTATTGGTCGGCGGTATCGGGATTATGAACATCATGCTTGCTTCGGTGCTTGAGCGTATTAAAGAAATAGGCTTGCGTATTTCGTTAGGAGCTAAAAAAAGCGACATCGTTCTCCAATTTTTATTTGAAGCCGTGATGATTAGCCTTTCAGGAGGAATTTTGGGAATTTTATTAGGGGTTGGGCTTGCTCTGCTCATTGCCAAAATTGCCGATATCCCCACCATCATCTCCCCTATTTCTATTCTCGTTTCGTTTGTAGTAGCTGCCGGAGTTGGACTTATATTCGGGATTACCCCTGCCCAACGCGCTGCTAACCAAGATCCTATTACTTCTTTACGCTATCAATAATCATCCTATCGCTCTTAGTCAATTCTATATCATGAAACTATCCAACTTTTTTCTAAGCATTTTATTTATGGTGTGCTTTTTAACCGAGCATACCATTACGGCACAAACATTTGACCTGAAAAGTGTAGTCGCCATGGCGCGCGAGAACTCTCTGGTTTCACTACAAGCGGAAAACCGCAAAGAAAATAGCTACTGGATTTATAAGACCTTTCAGTCGAATTATAAACCCCAACTTACCCTGAGTGGTGCTTTACCCGATTTTAACCGAACGATATCTCCCATTACACTCCCTGACGGTCGGGATGCATTCGTCAATCGAAGTTTGGCAAGGTCTGACGCATCGTTGCAGTTAAGCCAAGCCGTTGGGCTTACCGGCGGGACAATTTTCATCGGAAGCCAATTGCAGCGGATCGATATTTTAGAAGGCGCCGGAGAAGGGGTATCGTATGCATCGAATCCATTGATTATCGGGTTTAACCAGCCTATTTTTGGGTTTAACGAGTTCAAATGGGATCGAGAAATTTCCCCTATTCGCTACCAAGAATCGATCCGCCGGTATTCCGAAGATCTAGAACGCGTTTCGCAACAAGCAGCCGATCTTTTTTTTGATTTACTTTTAGCCCAAATTTCTCTTGAAATTTCGCAAAAAAATTTAGCTAATAACGATACCATCTACCGGATTGCCCAAGGACGGTATCAGCTAGGGAAAATCGCCGAGAACGACCTCATTCAGCTCGAATTGAACTTGCTCACCTCGCAACAACAGGTAGCACGCGCAAAGCTCGATTTAGAAACCACCCGACTTAACCTGAACACTTACATAGGCAGACCCGATAACGAAGCCATTCGGCTAGCAATTCCCGCAGAAATCCCTACGTTTTCCATCGATGTGGAAACGGCGATCGAGCAAGCAAAAAACAACCGAGAAGAATTTCTGAGTTATAAACGCAGGCGCTTAGAAGCACAACGCGACGTTGCCCAAGCACGTGGCGAAAGTGGCGTTATTTTAAACTTAACCGGAACTTTTGGGTTGGCTAGCCAAAGTGAAGAATTCGGGAGTTTGTACGACCAAACTCAAGACCAACAGCGTGTTCGGCTAGGACTAGAAGTTCCTATTTTAGATTGGGGTAGGCAAAAAGCCATCCGCCGAACAGCAGAGGCAAACCGTGAACTGGTAAACAACACCGTTACCCAAGAAGAAATTAATTTCCGACAAGAGATTCTTACACTTATCAAGCAGTTCGACATCCTTCGCGAGCAAGTGCGCACTGCAAAAAAAGCTGATGAACTAGGGCAAAAACGATACGATATTGCTCAAAACAGATACCTGGTTGCTAAAATTAGTATTACAGATTTGAACCTGGCTTTGCAAGAAAAAGACCAAAAAAAGCAGCAATACCTACAAGCCTTACGCGAGTTTTGGAATGCCTATTACCAAATCCGCCGACTTACACTCTACGACTTTGAAAGCAATACCCCGCTATTAATTGAATAGCTTCTTTCAAATCCCGATACATGTAAGGTTTTTAGCAATTAGTCAACTTTTAGTCCTCTAAAAATGCCTCAGTCTACCAATTAAACAAAACGCTTTGAAAAACGCTGTGTAAGCTTTATTGGCTGTTGTTTTCAAACAGCAATAAACTGTGAATAACTGCATTTTTTTTCTACATAATTATGAAGTGTAGCATAAAACAAGATTTGGCAGAGCGAGCTTATACTCATACAATTGCAATATAAATCAAGTAGATAAAACGTTTTTCATAGTATATAAAGAGAGTTTTTGTAAGCAGAAGTGATAGATGACAATAGTGAAAATAGAAAAAGCCTCGTTTTGCGAGGCTTTTTTCTTTTATCTATTTTTTTGAAAAGAATTTATTAGAAAATCAATAAACTCTTGAAAGGTTTCTCTCTGAGTGAGTACCTTCCTCAGTGTTTGCCAATAATGAGTAGCTAAGCCGGTAGTGGTAGCCGCATTTTTTTCAACTGGTTGCCTTTCAGGAATTGCAGAGGCTTGGAGTTGCCTATCTTGTTGTTCGTTATCGGAAAGCGGTTTGCTCTCGTAGATGATAGATTTTCGGTACGAATCTTTTTCGCCCATCGTGAGGTTATCAGCTTTTTTGAAATTTTCCTTCGCCGACTTCTGATAGCCTAATTGCTGCTCAAGCATACCCAAATTATTATATGCTATGGCATCTTCTGGATCTAGTTCTAGGCACTTTTGGTAATCGTCGATAGCGCCGAACACATCGCCTACACTTGCTTTAATAAAAGCCCGACTCGAATACCGATACGCATTCGCAGGTTCTAAAGCGGCTGCCTTGTCGAAATCGGCAAGGGCTTGTGTACTTTGTTTTGCCATATGAAGGGCTACGCCCCGATCGCCATAAAAATCGGCATTGCTAGGTTCTAGCTGCACCAATACGTTAAAATCGGCAACAGCTTCATGGAATTTACCGATATGATGATATGCCTTCGCGCGGTTATAGAGCGAGGGAACATGCTTCGGTTGCAAAAGCAACGAGCGGTTGAACAGTGAAATCGCCTCTTCAAATTTCCCTTCTTTACATTTAGCAAGCCCTTGAACAAATTCTGTATTACTCATTACAAATCAAGTTTTTGTAGAGTAACCGTATGGCGAACACCTTAGTTTACAAGGTTTCGAAGACTCCCATTGCAGAAAATTTGGCTTCTCGCGCATCTATCCGTTCTTCGGGCGTCATGGCTTCGAGCTTTGCGGTTTCCTCAAGGATGAGTTTTTTCACACTCATCGCCGCTGTTTGTGGGTCGTGGTGCGCCCCTCCCATAGGCTCCTCAACAATTCCATCCACTAATTTCAGCGAGAGCATATCTTCTGCAGTAAGCCGAAGAGCATCGGCAGCTTGCTCTTTATAGTTCCAACTACGCCACAAAATGGAAGAGCACGATTCAGGAGAAATTACCGAATACCAAGTGTACTGCAGCATGAAAACCTTATCGCCCACACCAATGCCTAATGCACCTCCTGAGGCGCCTTCGCCAATAATGATGCAAATTACTGGTACTTTTAGCATAAACATCTCGCGCAAGTTTCGGGCAATCGCTTCGCCTTGCCCACGCTGTTCGGCTTCGATACCGGGGAATGCCCCAGGGGTATCGATAAAGGTAATGATGGGCTTATTAAACTTCTCGGCTACTTTCATCAGGCGAAGTGCTTTACGGTATCCTTCGGGATTTGCCATCCCAAAATTACGCATTTGGCGCTGCTTGGTATTTCTACCTTTTTGCTGGCCTATTAGCATAAATGTTTTCCCGTCGATATCGCCAATTCCGCCTACCATGGCTTTATCGTCGGCAACGTTGCGGTCGCCGTGCAATTCGATAAAATTCGAGGTCAACTGGTAGATGTAATCCAACGTATAGGGGCGCTGCGGATGGCGCGATAGCTGTACTTTCTGCCATCGCGTTAAGTTGCTATAAATTTCTTTTTTGAGGGAAAGGATTTTACCTTCTAACTCTCTAATAGGCTCACTTAAATCTACTTTATTTTCCGAAGCAAGTGCCGTCATCTCTACGAGTTTCTCTTCTAACTCTGCAATCGGTTTTTCAAAATCAAGATGTTCCATCATAATTATGCAATAGGGATTCGAAAAAAATGGGTGTACGCATTAGCCTTGTAATTGGCGAATGAGTAATACCAAGCCAACACTTACCACCAACCCTAATACTACTTTCAGCAAGTCGCGCAATATAAGGGAGAATACTTCACTCAGACTTTTTAAAGAAAGGCGCTGGTTAATCATTAATTCACGCCCTGCCAACAAACCAATAAATACCCATGTAGTACTCATCGGGATTTTACTGTATTCTTTAAAAATAAATAGTACAATACCGTAGATGAAGTCGATAATAGTTGCCGAACGAATATCGGTTGTATTGGTTTTAGAGGTTACAATTTTTTGGATTTCCCCTCCTTTATTATAAAAAATAAACGCTTGAAGACCTAATAATGCTGCCAAAGTAAGAAGCAGGTAGCCTAATTCGATTTGGCGAGGCAGGTACACATAAATATTTGCCAAGTCTTGGATAAGCCATTGGCTCCATAAAAAACCAGTAGAACACCACTGAAGCACTGTCCAGGTACGGCGCTGGGTGCCAGTCATGGGCTGGTGGATAAATTTCTTTTCAAATGTTTGGCTAACGAACAGATAAACCACAATGGCAGCAAAAAAAGCAACGATATACCCAGATACCGACTTAATGAGCATATCGCCTATAAGCTTAGCAGAAAATACACTAATGATTAAGAAAGTAGTACTTACCGGGATACCAAACCGGGTTATAATCATCAGGACAAGAGGGGGTAATACATACCACCACTCAAAAGGATCGGGCAAATCGCCCACTTTGCTGAGCCTTCCGTGGGAAACATCTCCATCGTACATAAAATATCCATAGAGTAGTACTGCGGTAAGAATGCTCCCTGTGAACAGCCAAAGCACCCACCATGGGCGCTCTTTGTTAGAACTTAAGAAAGTACCAAGCGTTTGGATAACATCGTTTCCTACAACCGAATATGCTGCCAACAAGAAGCCGGCAATCATGAACGCTAGTTCCATGTATGTATGTATTTCTAAGAGTAAAGTGAATAAATGATGAGCGCAAAGTTGCAAAAAAAATGCGTAAACCAATTAGGAAGATTTCTTTAGGGCACACCTTTGCGACTCTCGTAGAGCCACTCTGTAATTCTGTAGTAAGAAAGGAGGGGAATGAAAGATGTTTACAAGCACTACATCGCAAATTTCGGCTTTGTAAACTTTTGTAGAATTACCGAAAAAAAATGACAGGTATTTTCTAGTTGCCCTAAAACTCTGTTAACTTGAATTGACAACACGAGTGTTTACCAATCTTCCATAACTATGCGACGCTTTTTTTTATTCATCACAATTATGTGGTTTATCCCTTTCCTTTCGGGGTGCGGATTTTTTGAAAAGAACACCATTCAAATAGAGTACAAGAACTTCGACGAGGAAGTCTCTCTTCAACAAAACCTTACATTTAGGTTTAGCCAAGATATGGTAACCCCTGCTATGCTAAACACTTGGCTCGACAATACATATATTCGTTTTGAGCCTGCCGTGAACGGTAAATTTAAATGGAATGCAACCAACGAGTTGATATTCTCTCCTGAACAAGGCTTTTTACCCAGCACCGATTATACCGCTACCTTCTCCGACGACTTAACCGCACAAAGCGACCCGCCACTATCGCTAAATCCCGAGCAAGAACGCTTTCAGTTTCATACGCCCTACCTTAGCTTACTTAGCACTGATGTGTTTTGGGCAATGGGCACTCAAGGGTCACCCGAAATCCGTGTAAACCTGAACTTTAACTACCCGGTAAACCCCGATCAAGTAGGGCAACTCACCCAAGTACGCATTGCCGGGCAAACTGCCGGCTACCAGGTTACTACTGCGCAACCAAGTGCCGCTATCCAATTAGCTATTCAGCAATCGCCACAGGCGAAGTACGATAACCAGCCAATTGACTTACAGCTTAAAAAGGGGCTTTCGCTTCCTCAAAGCGAATATACTACGCCAGAAAACGTACTGTTTGAAAGTGTAGTACCTAACAAAGACCAGTTCCGAATTGTACAAGCCGTTGCCGAGTACGAAGGCGAAGAAGGTTTTGTACATGTGTACACCAACCAAGCCGTTGGCGTGGATGACATCCAACGCTATATTTCCCTTTCACCCAAAGTGGATTTCCGAGTAGAAAAACTCGACTATGGCTTTTTATTGAAGGGCGACTTTGCCATTGGTACAAACTACCAACTTAGCATCGACGGCGAACTCCGTGGAATCTTCCAAGGGAAATTAGCCAATAACTTCGAGCAGATTGTCATCTTCGGCGAAGTAGACCCTAGCATTAGCTTTGCCCACAAAAAAGCGATTTATCTTACCAGTAAAGGGCAAAAAAATATTGGCGCTCGCATTGTGAGCATTCCGGAAGTTAAGCTCACAATCTATAAAATCTACCAAAACAATGTTCTAGCGTTTTTGCGTGATAATGGCAATCTGAATAACTACGACTATTACGATGATTACTACTATTACACCGACTACAGCAAATACGGCGATCCTATAGTGGAAAAAGCCATTCAAACCAACGAACTGAAAAAAGCAAATGGGTTATCGCTTATCGATCTAAATATACAAGGCGAAAATGAGTACCAGGGCATCTACGTAGTGCGACTGCAATCGGCTGAACAACAATATGTGCAAGCCTCGCAGGTTGTAGCTTTTTCGGATATCGGCTTAATAGTTAAAGAACATCAGGATGAGGTAATGGTATTTGCTAACTCCATTCTTACAGCGGCTCCGCTCCCGAGCGTAGAGGTAAAGCTGGTAAGCTCTAACAACCAAGAGGTTTACACCATGATGACGGATAACGATGGTGTGGCTCGCTTTCCCAATTTAAAAACTCAAGCACCAGGGTTTAATGTACAAATGGTTACCGCTTCGAAAGGGGAAGACTTTAATTACCTCCATTTTCAACAGACCGGTGTAGAAACTGCACGCTACGATGTGGGCGGCGTGCGATTCAATGAGGCAGGTTTGCAAGCATTCTTGTACGGCGATCGCGATTTGTATCGCCCCGGGGAAACTATTAACCTACGCACTATTGTACGCGATAAAAATTGGATGTCCATTGCCCAACAACCCGTTAAAATGCGTTTGCTAATGCCGAATGGAAAGGCGCTGATGAACCAGCAAGCTGAACTGAGCGAAGAGGGTACTTTCGAAACCTCGGTATCTCTCCCTGCTTCGAGTGTAACGGGAACGTATACGGCAGAAGTGTACACGGCTAACGATGTGTTGCTAGCGGCAAAATCAATTAGCGTAGAGGAGTTTATGCCCGACCGTATAAAAGTTACCCCTTCGGTAGATGCTGAAACAGTCCAACAAGGCGAAACCTTCACTGTTTCAGGGCAAGCGCTAAATCTATTCGGTCCACCAGCTGCTGACCGTAGGTACGAAATGGAGCTATCGCTTACTAAAAAATACTTTGCCCCTAAAGAACTTGCCGATTATAACTTCACGCTCTCAGGGGGGGAAAGCTACTTCGAGAATATCTTTAAAGAAGGCAGTACCGATAGCAATGGGCAGTTTGCCGAATCGTTCACAATCCCTCAAAAATATGCATACAATGGCTTGTTAGAGGCAAAAGTGTATACTACAGTATTCGACGAAACCGGCAGACCGGTAAGCCGCCTCTCCAAAGTAGAGGTAATTACCCAAGATGCCCTATTGGGTATTGCCTATTTCGATCGGTATGTGAAAGCAAGAGAAACGGTGAACATCCCCGTAATTGCTGTAAACGCAGAAGGGAAAGTGTTCAACCAAAAAGAAGCCAATATCCAAATTGTGCGTTACGAGTGGCAATCGGTACTTGAAAAAGACTACAACGGCCGGTACCGTTATGTTTCTCAACGTAAAGAACAGATTCTTGTCGATAAAAACATCAGCATAAACGGCAGTGGTACTAATTATCCGTTTGTACCAGCCCAATCCGGAGAGTACGAAATCCGATTAAAACATCCTAATGCTAAAAACTATGTGAAACAGTACTTTTATGCCTATGCATGGGGCGCTACTCAAAACTCTTCGTTCGAAGTAGATAAAGAAGGGCGAATTGCCATAGAAGTAGATAAAGAAAAATACAAGGCAGGTGAAGAGGCTAATATTTTATTTAAAGCGCCTTTTGCCGGAAAATTATTGGTAACGATAGAACGTGATAAAGTGCTCGATTACTTTATTATGGATACCGATAAAAAATCAGCATCGTTAAAATTGCCCATCAAAGAAGCGTATTTGCCCAATGCATACATTTCGGCGACCCTTATCAAACCGCTCACTGATGACGCCATCCCCCTTACCGTAGCACACGGATACGAGCCCTTTTTTGTAGAAGGTACCGATACTAAAATAGACCTACAGATTGAAGCTCCGACAACTTCGCGCTCGCGCACCCAACAAGAAATTGTGGTAAAAGCCGATGCGGGGTCTGATGTGGAAATTACAGTCGCAGTAGTCGATGAAGGAATTTTACAAATAAAAAACTACCAATCGCCCGATCCACATGCGTTTTTCTTTCAGAAGCGCGCACTGATGGTCAATGCCTACGATCTATACCCACGGCTTTTCCCCGAGTTGAAACCCGCGCCTAACAGTTTTGGTGCCGATATGGCCGATATGGAAGGGCGTACCAACCCGGTGGCAAACCGCCGTGTAAAACTGGTTTCGTATTGGAGCGGAACGCTCAAAACAAACCGAAAAGGCGAAGCAACTTACACCATTGATATTCCCGAATTTTGCGCATTATGGCAGTTGCCTCCAAAGGAAAGCAATTTGGCAGTGCGACGGCAAACATGAAAGTAGCCGACCCTATCGTAATTAGCTCGGGCTTGCCGCGGTTCCTCAGCCCCGGCGATGTAGTAACCGTAAACGCTACTTTGAGTAACACAACCGAAAAAAGTGCAGATGTATCAGTGAAAATCAATACAGAAGGCACGGTAAAAACAGCCGGTAGTTCTTCCCAAAAGATAAAAATAGATGCCAACAGCGAACAACGGGTGCGCTTCCAAATTGAAGCGGATCGCCTAATTGGCGAAGGAACCATAAAAATCGAAGCCGAAGGAATGGGGGAAACCTTCCTGAACACTACCGAAATTACAGTTCGCCCACCGACTTCGTTATTAAAATCGGCGGGGGCGGGTAAAATTACAGGGGGCGAATCCGTATCGGTCGACCTCGCCAAAGACTACCTCCCCTCTTCTGTAAAAGGGAAATTATGGTTAAGTAAATCGCCTATGGTGCAATTTGCCGACCATCTCCAATACCTTATACGCTATCCACACGGCTGCTTAGAGCAAACCATCTCTACGGCATTTCCGCAAATCTATTTTTCAGAAGTAACTCAAGCCCTCGGAGAAGGTGAACAAGTGGAGCCTGCTCAAAATGTAGAAGCCGCCATCCGAAAACTTTATACTTTGCAATCGTACGATGGCTCTATGTTTTATTGGCAGGGCGGTTCGTATACGCACTGGTGGGGAACGGTCTATGCAGCACATTTTTTACAAGAAGCACAAAAAGCTGGCTTCGAGGTAAATCAAGATGTTCTTGATAAAATGTACAGCTATCTTCGTTCGCAACTGAACACTAAACAACGCAAAGTCTATGCTTTTATTAATGCAAGTAACCAGCGCGAAGAAAAAACGATTATCCCTCGCGAAGTCTTCTATTCGTTATATGTGCTGGCAAACGCCGGTAAAAAAGAAGTTTCGCGAATGAACTACTATCGTAAGCGTTCGGAAATGCTTACGCTTGACTCACGCTACCTACTCGCCTGTACCTACTTGCTCATTGGAGATAATGGCAACTACCGAAAACTACTTCCCAACAACTTTAGCGGAGAGCGTTCTCTTAATGAATTTGGGGATAGCTTCGGATCGTACATCCGAGACCAAGCCCTTGCCCTCAACGTATTGCTTGAAACCGACCCTAACAATGGGCAAATCGGAACGCTTACTAAGCAACTGACTGAACAAATGAAAACTCAACGGTATTTAAATACCCAAGAAAGAGCCTTTGCTATGCTTGCATTAGGCAAATTGGCAAAACAAGCCAACCAAGCCAATGTTACTGCCGAAATAACCGCCGGAGGAAACGCCGTGGGCAAGTTCGACGGTTCGCCCCTAACCCTTACCAACCAAGTAGCGGGCAAGCAAGTAACCATACAAGCCAAGGGCGAAGGTGCTTTGTATTATTTTTGGGAAACCGAAGGTTTAAGTACCACTGGTGAGTATGTAGAAGAAGATAGCTACCTACAAGTACGACGCAGCTTCTACGATCGTAACGGAAACCCTATTACCAATAACCAGTTCTCGCAAAACGACCTAATTGTAGTAAAGGTAACCGTGCAGACCTTGAACAATATTCCGAAAGTAGAAAATGTGGTAGTAACCGATATGCTCCCTGCCGGGTTTGAGGTAGAAAACCCACGCATTGGTGGTATCCCTAATGCAAATTGGGTGAAAAACCAAGCCTACCCCGAACACACCGACTTCCGCGACGACCGCGTCCACTTTTTCACTACAGCTACCACGCAGCCACAATCGTATTACTACCTGGTGCGTGCTGTAACGCCGGGGACATATCGTATGGGACCTATCAGTGCCGATGCCATGTACGATGGCAGCTACCACTCTTACCATGGTGCTAGCGAAATTGTAGTGCAGTAATCAACACATTTAATACCTCATCTTTTTTGCTGAAAGATGAGGTATTTTTTTTAAAGAACCCTGCAAATAGCTTCTATGCAAGAAAAATCAGATGGTATGAAAATGAATTACGGAAAATGGATTGGCGGATTTATCACGGCTATCGTAACGGGGCTAATCGTATGGTGGCTCACAAAACCGGGTGGGTACCTTAACCAAAATGCGAACCCTAAAGAATACCTCGAACTCGCTAACCAACAAGGCATCATCACAGCGAAAAATGTATCAAACGATATTTTATACCTTTCTATAGGCTATGAAATCAGCAATACAAGCAATGGAAAAACTGCACCTTGTGGATATTCTGGCGTGCGCCTCCTTCCTCAAGAAGAAAAGCGTTTGGATTGTGATTTTGTGTTCGACACAGGCACTTACCAAGTTGTGAAATTAGGATATGCCATTTACGATGCCAAGGGGGAGGCGCTGTATATCAACAATGTGGAAGGCAGTCGTTTTCATACATCAATCTCTGTACAGTAGCTTAGGTTACTAGGTTTTTGACTTATTCTTTGCGCACTTCAAAACGCTGAATCTCTTCTTCGGTAAGCCAGTGGATATCGTCATAACGCGCCACATGTAACGAGTACCAGTAGAAACTGGTATCAACCCCTACTTTTTGATAGTATTCTAAAAATTGCTGATGTGCCTTATGGTGAGTGGGCAAATCGGCACCTTCTCCTAAACGGTTTTTCCAAGAGTGGATTCCGATTTTAGCTCCCTGTGGCACAATGCGGGTTTTACCGGCTAAAAACAAATCGACAGCCCCTGAGGCAATCTGCGAATAGGGCAATAACCTTGTTACAACCCCCTTCCGGTGCAACTCCTCAGCGATTTTTAGGTTGTATTCATCGTACACGGAGCCATCGGAACGGATTATTACGAGTGTGTCTACAGTGGGAGTTTGCTTCAATGCCTTCTGTAGCCTACGAGCCGAAACTTTTCCCAAGATGCCACTGAGGTAAAGCGTATTTCCTCGTTGCTCTATGCGAGCCGGCTGTTGCCCTTGTAAATATAAGGTGAGGGATTCGCAGCTTGCCAATAAAAGTAGCCCTCCCAAAAAGAAGATAGTTCGATACATAAGCTGGTTCAACATCAGTTCGGTTTACACCAAACACCCTACAACTTCGAATTTTTTAAAAACTTCCGCAGTATGCGGAGCATCGGCATCGAGCTCGGTGGTAAGGTCTTGCCCTGCCCAATGCTGATAGTGCTTTCCGTTGCGCCATAACCGCGAAGAAGTTACATCGTAGATTATACCTTGGTATGCACACCAAATTTCTTCGCGTTCGGTGCCATTGCGCAAGGCAAGCTGCTGGTGCGTATAGGTTTTCATGGTTAAAAAAAGCTTTATTGAACATAATCAATAAAGCTTTTCGATTGTTTAGTTAAAGGCTCAATTTACACATTCACGTGGCGCTCTGCATGATACGATGACCGCACCAACGGACCGGACTCTACATATTTCAATCCTCTTTTCAGCCCTTCTTCTTTGAAGAACGCAAATTTATCGGGGTGTACAAACTCCTCAACTTCGAGATGCATTTTCGTAGGCTGTAGATATTGCCCCAGAGTGAGCACATCGCAACCATGTTCGGCAAGGTCGTCCATAATTTTGAATACTTCATCGTCGGTTTCGCCTAAGCCTAGCATTACCCCCGACTTGGTGCGCTTTCCGTATTCTTTTGTGCGCTTAATTTGTTCTAAACTGCGCGCATATTTAGCTTGAGGGCGCACACGGCGATATAAGCGTTCTACAGTTTCCATATTGTGAGAAACCACTTCTTGCCCTGGGCTAATCATACGGTAAAGTGCCTCCCAATTGGCGCGCACATCGGGGATGAGCGTTTCAATCGTGGTTTGAGGCGAAATTTTCTTCACCTCTACTACTGTTTGATACCAAATTTCAGCCCCGCGATCTTTCAACTCGTCTCGGTTTACTGAAGTGATTACGGCATGCTTTACTTCCATGAGTTTAATGGCTTCGGCAACGCGACGGGGTTCGTCTTCATCGTACTCTGGCGGGCGCCCTGTAGCTACCGCGCAAAACGAACATCCGCGTGTACAAACATTCCCCAAAATCATGAAAGTGGCAGTCCCTCGCCCCCAACACTCACCCATGTTAGGGCAATTGCCACTTTCGCAGATGGTGTGCAGTTTATATTGGTCGACTAGTTGACGCACTTTTGCATATTCTTTTCCTACCGGAAGTTTCACACGAAGCCAATCGGGCTTCTTTGTGCGAGCTGGCTTTTCAGAAATTACTGGTAGTTCTATCATATCAGAATTGGCTTTTGTTTATAGAAAATAGTGCCTGTAGGAGGCACTCTGTTATAAATTCAAAGGTATAAGCATTTTAGCAGTTTCCCGTTTATTTCCGTACTCCAAAGAAAAAAGTCAGGTAGATACTGCTATAAAACCGACGATTTTCGGCAAATGGGATAATAACGATTTCATCAGCGAAGGCATCGAGCATGATACCGGCTTCAAACCCGGTAACATTCGTACTGAATGTGCCAAACTCGAAACTGGTGGCAAGTTTAAAACTTCCTCCTAAGCGTACATCCGATTGAACCAGGCTTTCCATAAAACTGCCTGTACCTAATATATCTTGAAAGTTCGTGTGAATTTCCGGGTCGTATTGTTCAATTTTTGTGGCGCTACCCGCTACCGGGTACTCTATCAGATACGGCGCTACTAACCCGATGGAAGGCCCCACAGCAGCAATAAGGTTTACTTGAATGCCTTGCTCACGCGCTTTGCGAAACAAAACAAACTCACGCCCATACTGTGGGCGCACCAAGTACAAATAGTTTTGCTTGCCCGGCACAAAGGTGCTGCCCGTAGTCAGGTTTTGATACTTACGCTCCTTAGGGTGCTTCAAGTTTACCATTTCAATGGAAAAGCTATGTAACATGCGAGATGATAGTGCTTTCGCATATTTAAAACTTACCCCGCCAATCAGCCCACCATTTGTATTAAAGTTAATACCCGTCACAAATTCGGTTTCGTAGAGGTAATCGTTGCTGTTCTCTTGCGCTTGCAAAGAGAGGCTCACCATTCCGAAGAATAGGAAAGGGAGTAAGAAGAAGCACCTTGGCTGCATAGTAGTGTAGATTATATAGCTGTTTAGGAAATATTCCCCTGTTGTTTAAGGAGAGTGAGTTGTTTAAAGTTAATAAACAACGTGTGAAGTTACTTTTGTTCACGCTCTGAATTTCCATCATCACAAAAATTCTTTCTTAGTAAATCGTTTGCCATACTTGGTTGTTGCTCATCCATTCGGAAAATGTGATAGTGTTTACTAATTTGTTATGCAATTAGCTAAACTAACGCAAAATATGGTAACCTTTACTTCTGAATACCAAGGGCAACTGCGCACAAATGCTAAGCATGAGCCTTCGCAAAGCCAACTCACTACCGATGCCCCCGTTGATAACCATGGGCGAGGCGAAACATTTTCACCTACTGACCTTGTGGCTACTGCGCTAGGTAGCTGTATGGTTACTATTATGGGGATTCTTGCCCAACGCGAAGGCTGGAGTTTAGAGGGGCTACAATGGAATACCCAAAAAAAAATGGCTTCAAACCCGCGTAGAATCCAAGAAGTCAGTATTCAATTCACGCTAAAAGACCATCAACTTACCGAAGCCCAAAAAACCAAGTTAGAGCACGCCGCACGCCGCTGTCCGGTAGCGCTGAGTTTACACCCCGATGTGATACAAACCATTGTGTTCGATTGGTAAAACATCTAATTTTTACTGCATTGAAATATCTTTTGATGATTGCCACCTGGGGCATGTCGGTCTGTGCCATTGCACAACACAACCATACCGATAGTTTACAGCAACTTATTGCGACTACTTCGAGCGATAGTGTAAAAAGCGCTACATTGAATAAACTAGGCAGAAAACTTATGTTTTCTGAACCTGAAACTGCCCAACAGTACATACAAGATGCGCTGCAGTTAGCAGAACTAAACAACCTGAAAGCCCTTGAAGCCTATGCAAAAGGCAACTTAGGAGTTATAGCAGAGTTGCAAAGTAATTATATTGAGTCATTCGACTATTTCTTTAAAGCTCTTTCTATTGCCGACTCTATACAACACGAAAGTTTGCAGGTTTTTCTATGGGGCAACTTAGGAAGAGCCTACAGTAATTTAGAAGATTATAGCGCAGCGCAAGAGTACTTACAAAGAGAACTGGCATTCTACCAAAAAATAGGCGCTCAAGTTGCCGAGGCAAGAGATTATTTAGAACAAGCCCTCGCTGAAAAAATTGACCAAGAACGTAAGAGCCACCTCAGTTCTACCTATTTTGCTTTAGCTCGTTTAGCTCGAAAAGAAAACAGCAATTCTATAGAATACAGTCTGCTACACAAAGGGCGATTCTACGCAACACAATACCAACAACACTCCGATGCTTTTAACATCGCTTCGCAACTTTCTGAGTACTACGCAGCGAAAGCTCAATTCGACAGCGCCTACTTCTACCAACAAGAAGCCCTAGCTGCGACTGACTCCCTTGACGAGCATAGTAAACAAGCCGATTTGGTGAAGCTACAAATGAGTTACGAACTCGATAAAATGCAACTCAAAAACTTGCTGTTGGCGCAAGAAGCTCAAATTGTAGCAAAAGAATCGGAGTATTATCGTAAGGTATATATCGCGCTGTTGTTGGGGCTTTTGGTAGCCGTAGTGGCAGCAATCTACATTGGAATGTTGTATTGGCAAAAACATAAGGCGCTTAACCATATTGCCGATTTACACAGAAGGATTCAGCAATTGAACGAAGGTTTGCAAGAGCAAGTAGAACAGCGCACTCAGGAACTGAAGCTAAAGAACCGAAAACTCTTAGACTATGCTTTTGTAAATTCTCATCGGCTGCGCGCTCCTATTGCCAACATTTTGGGGCTGCTCGAAGTACTAACCCTCGACAATGCTACAACCAACGAAGACGAAAAGAAAATGATATTGGCTAAATTGCAAGAAGCCGGGCAAGAACTCGACGAGATAGTAAAAGCTATCAACGAAGCGCTCGCTAACGAAGAGAGAGATTCAGGAAAGTTATAGCATTTCAGACTCGTTTAGATTCTTACTTTTTCTTCTTGGTGGTAGCTGTTTTCTTACGCGACGGCTTTTTCTTCTCCGGAGTAGCTTCAATAATTTCGATACACTCTTGTAAGGTCAGCTCTTCTGGGGTTTTATCTTTCGGAATTTTGAAGTTCTTCTTCTTAAATGAAATATAAGGCCCCCATCGTCCATTTAAAATTTTAAGCTCCGGTTCTTCATCAAAAAGTTTGATGGTCTTCTTAGCATCCGCTTCGCGTTTATCTTTAATGAGCTGAATAGCCATATCCAAATTCACTGTTAGCGGGTCATGTTCTTTACCTAAAGAAACAAACTTTCCATCATGGCGAATGTACGGGCCAAACCTACCAATTGCCGCTACTACTTTTTTATCTTCAAACATTCCAACATCGCGTGGGAGCTTAAATAATTCAAGAGCTTCTTCTAAAGTGATACTCTCAAGATATTGCTCTTTCCTCAAGGAAGCATATTGGGGCTTTTCTTCGTCTTCGTTACTGCCTAACTGTACGTAAGGACCGTATTTCCCTAACTTAGCAAATACCGATTTTTCTGTTTTAGGGTCAACACCGAGCTCACGCATTGAGCCTGCAGAACTTCGGTCGGCATTTTCTTCGGTTTCTTCTACCGCTTTATGAAACCCTGTATAGAAATCGGAAAGCATTTTATCCCATGCTTCTTTTCCGTGTGCAATTTGGTCAAACTGTTCTTCTACTCGTGCAGTAAACGAAAAATCCACGATATTAGGAAAGTATTTTACCAAGAAATCGTTAACTACCATTCCTTCGTTGGTGGGGAATAGCTTGCTTTTCTCAGCACCAGTGATTTCCGTATGGTTTTCTTCCTTGATAGCATCTTCCTCTAAAGTAAGTACAACGTATTTGCGTTCTATCCCTTCGCGGTTTTCTTTCACTACATAATTCCGCTTAATGATGGTCGAAATGGTTGGGGCGTATGTAGAAGGACGGCCAATTCCTAGCTCTTCTAGTTTTTTCACCAAGCTCGCTTCTGCGTAACGGAAAGGAGGACGCGAGTATCGCTCAGTAGCTGCAATTCGATTAGCCGTAAGGGGCTGCCCAATTTTTAAAGGTGGCAACATGCCACTTTCGGCTTCATCTTCTTCCACATCGTCTTTCGATTCGATGTATACTTTCAAGAAGCCATCAAACTTAATCACCTCACCCTTGGCAGCAAACTGCTCATCGGCTGTAGAGATCCCGATGGTTACGGTAGTTCGTTCCAATTGAGCATCTGCCATTTGTGAGGCTATTGCGCGTTTCCAAATTAACTCGTACAAGCGTTGTTCGTTCCGTTCAACACCACTCAATTCGGGTTGAGCAAAATTGGTGGGGCGAATCGCTTCGTGTGCTTCTTGCGCCGATTTCGATTTAGTTTTAAACTTTCGAGCTTGTACATACGAATCGCCAAAATTCTGGGCGATGGCCTGCGTAGCCGAATTTACCGCTTCTTCCGAAAGGTTCACTGAATCGGTACGCATGTAAGTGATGTGCCCGGCTTCGTATAATCTCTGGGCGAGAGTCATGGTTTGGGAAACCGAAAAACTCAGTTTTCGGCTTGCCTCTTGCTGCATTGTCGAAGTGGTAAAAGGGGCTGATGGCGACTTTTTTCCCGGTTTTTTCTCTAAGTTTTCAATGCTAAACTCAGCTTTTCGGCATTTCTGTAGAAAAGCCTGTGCTTCAGCTTTCGTTTCAAACTTCTTAGGGAGCTCTGCCGATAAGGTATTGCCATCTTCTAAGGCAAAAACTGCATTTACCTTATAGGCAGAGGTCGGCGTAAAAGCTTGGATTTCCCGTTCGCGTTCTACCACTAAGCGCACGGCTACCGACTGCACTCTGCCAGCTGAAAGGCCACCTTTGATTTTTTTCCAAAGGATGGGAGATAGTTCAAACCCTACGAGGCGATCGAGTACACGGCGTGCTTGCTGTGCATATACCAAATCGAGGTCGATACCTCTAGGTTGTTGAATGGCATTTAATATAGCATTTTTCGTGATTTCTCGAAAAACAATGCGCCGAGTCGCTTTATCGTTCAAGTCGAGTGCTTCTTTCAGATGCCAAGAAATCGCTTCTCCTTCTCGGTCGTCGTCCGTTGCGAGCCATACCATTTCGGCTTGTTTTGCAAGCTTTTTCAATTCGTTGACTACCTGCTTTTTATCTTCAGAAATTACATACGATGGCTGGAAACCATTTTGGATATCAACGGCCTGGTTGCCTTTGGGCAAATCGCGGACATGCCCATAGCTCGATTTTACTAGGTAATCTTTTCCCAGGTATTTTTCAATCGTTTTCGCCTTTGCGGGCGACTCAACAATGACTAAGTTTTTCGACATAGATACGGAAAGTATAAGGTGTATGCTAGTTTAAGTTTATAGGTTCGGTTGAGTATAACATAAAAATGCAATAGTTGAATGCAAATGTTTACTTGTGCAATCAACCTTATGCATTAATCTTTGGTATGCTTTACAACGGTTGCAAAATTTGAAAAATTCTTTGGTAACCAAAAGATTTCTACAAAATCCATAATGTGGGCAACTGAAAATCCAATATTATAAAGGTTTGCAAACCTTCCCTAGCATTGTGAGTTATACGATTGAGTTTTTTACTAGAATAGGGTAAAAAATGTATGCTAAGAACTGTATTTAAGCAGCAGTAACTGCATAAATTTCAAAGAGTTTGCTTTGTAGAAGCTCTAAATATGTTGTTACAAATATGCCTGCTGATGAAAACGAAATTCTTCGTAAGAATTCCCTAATTGGTGTGTATATTAGCATAAATTCATGGAAAATTAATAACCATCTACTCATAATTTAAACGATTGAATACATGAGCAACAAAGCAGAACTCCATTTTGATGGACAGATTTATGAACTTCCCATCGTAGAAGGTACTGAAAAAGAAAAAGCCGTAGACATCAGCAAACTTCGCGCACAATCGGGGTTAATTACCCTAGACCCCGGCTTCAAAAATACCGGTTCTACCAAAAGTGCCGTTACCTTTCTCGATGGCGAAAAAGGAATTTTACGCTACCGTGGTTACAGCATTGAAGATTTGGCAGATAACGCTAGCTTTTTAGAAGTAGCCTACCTATTAATTTATGGTGAGTTACCTTCTACAGAAGTATTACAGGCGTTTGAGCAGAAAATCACAAACCATACGCTCGTACACGAGGATATGCGTAAAATTTTCGATGGGTTCCCTACCTCGGCTCATCCGATGGGAGTGCTTTCCTCGCTCGTGTGTACGCTTACGGCTTTTTACCCCGAGTCGCTCGATCCGAACGTATCGCCAGAAGCTGTAGACTTGACCATCACCCGCTTACTCGCTAAAATTCCTACGATTGCGGCGTGGTCGTACAAAAACGAAATGGGACATCCTTTAAATTACCCGGATAATACGCTCGACTATTGCTCGAATTTCTTATATATGATGTTTGCGCTACCTACCGAAAAATACGACGTAGACCCGGTAGTTGCCGATGCGCTCAATAAATTATTAATTCTGCATGCCGACCATGAACAGAACTGTTCGGCTGCTACAGTCCGTGTGGTAGGTTCTTCACAAGCCAGTTTATATGCGTCTATTTCCGCAGGGATTAACGCGTTGTGGGGGCGCTTGCATGGTGGTGCTAACCAAGCCGTTATCGAGATGTTGGAGCAAATCCAAGCCGACGGCGGCGATGTAGATAAATATGTAAACAAGGCAAAAGATAAAGATGACCCCTTCCGCTTAATGGGCTTCGGACACCGCGTATACAAAAATTTCGACCCTCGTGCCCGTATCATCAAGAAAGCGTGCGACGAAGTGCTAGAAAAACTTGGAATTCACGATCCTATGTTGGAGATCGCTAAAAAATTAGAAGAAGTAGCGTTGAAAGATGATTACTTCGTGCAAAGAAGTTTGTACCCGAATGTAGATTTCTACTCCGGTATCATTTACCGAGCGATTGGAATTCCTACCGAAATGTTTACGGTTATGTTTGCCATAGGTCGCCTACCAGGCTGGATTGCCCAATGGAAAGAAATGCGCGAAGAAGGGCAAGCTATCAGCCGCCCACGCCAAGTGTATATTGGTGAAAATGCGCGTCCATATCCTAAAAAATAGCTTGAAACAATATAAAAATAAAAACCACTCATATATTGCGTGAGTGGTTTTTTTTATGTGTAAACTTCTTTGTTACCTATTGCTTTATCACAACGCCATCGGCTTCAAACTTCAGGTTGATTTCATCTTCGGTGATTGCTGCAATTTCTTCGGCACTTTTTCCGGCATCTTCGGCAAAGTGCTTCAAATCCTCTACAGGCGTAACGCTCTTTTCAGCTTTTCCACGGATTACAACCTCTTTACCGGCAAGATCGAACGGCATAAACAGGGCATAATCTTTAAAAGTTACACGCATCTCATCGCCGTTTGGCTTTTCTAGGGTCATCCAGCAGCCTTTTTTCTGGCAAACAGCCGTCACTTTTCCACTTACTACTACCCCTTCTGCCAATTCTTTTTCCGCCATCATAGTTTCCAAATCGGTCAGCGAAATAGCCGCTGCCTCGTCGACAGACTCCCCAAACTCGGTGGGCGTTTCTTGTTCTGTAGTCGCTACGGTTTCTGTAGTATTTTCAGTATTGCTTTCAGCAGTAGCTTCGCCTTGTTGCTTCGATTGGCAAGCGGCCAACAAACCTACTAGTGCCAATATGCTCATGATTTTTCTCATAATTATTAATGTGTTTGATTTTCAATATTTTCTCAAAGAAAAATCTAAAAGTTCATTTTCCCTAAAAATGCGCTACTAACAGACGTTAAATCGAGGAAAAACGCACGCTTTTCTGTAAGTTTAATTCTAAATATCATTTCAAAAAGCGTTTGTATTTTACTACTCTCTATACGTAATATCCCCTCATTTAACTATTTTTTTATGAAAAAACTGATGACTTATCTTGGAGTTCTGGCGCTATGCTTAGGCGGTTGTAGCACTCCTCAGAAAGAAACCGTAACGGCTGACCCTGCCGATTCTAACTACTTAACTGAAAAGGGAAATGACGAAAAAATAGTAGTGTATCAGATGATGACGCGACTTTTTGGAAATAAGGTAGCAAACAATCAGAAATATGGTACAAAAGAGGAAAATGGGGTCGGTAAATTCAACGATATTAACGATGCTGCCTTGCAATCGCTCCGTGCGTTGGGGGTAACCCATGTATGGTACACCGGCGTGCTTGAACATGCGATTATGGCAGATTACACCCACTTGGGCATTCCCCTCGACGATGCCGACGTAATCAAAGGAAGAGCCGGCTCTCCATATGCCATCAAAGATTATTACGATGTAAACCCCGACCTTGCCGAAGATCCAGCTTCGCGCCTGCAAGAATTTGAAGCTTTGGTGCAGCGTACACACGAACAAGGCATGAAAGTGATTATCGATTTTGTACCCAACCATGTTGCAAGATTCTATCAGTCAGATGCCAAACCAGAAGGGGTTAGCGATTTCGGCGAAACGGATGATACGTCCGTAGCATTTAATGCCAATAATAATTTTTATTACCTGCCCGGAGAAGCGCTGCAAATACCCGAAGGGTATGACCCCCTCGGAGAAGCTAACACATTTGCTACTGAAGATGGGAAATTTGCCGAAAACCCTGCCAAAGCAACTGGCAACAACGTATTCAGTGCCACGCCTTCAATCAACGATTGGTTCGAAACGGTGAAATTAAACTATGGTGTAGACTACCAAAATGGGGAAAAAGAGTATTTCCAGCCTGTACCCGATACCTGGAAAAAAATGCTGAATATTTTGCTCTATTGGGCTGAAAAAGGAGTTGATGGCTTCCGTTGCGATATGGCAGAGATGGTGCCCGTAGCGTTCTGGAAATGGGTAATCCCGCAAGTGAAGCAAAAACGCCCACAAATTCAGTTTATCGCAGAAATTTATAACCCTGCTCGCTACGGAGCATACCTCGACGAAGGAAAGTTCGATTTCCTATACGATAAAGTACAACTGTACGACTCGCTCAAATACATTGTACAACAGAAAGGAAGCACACATAACTTACCCCAAATTTGGCAAAGTCTACGCGGGTATAACCGCCAAATGTTACGGTTTTTAGAAAACCACGACGAACAACGGATTGCTTCTGCCGATTTTGCTCAAACTCCTGAAAATGCTTTGCCTGCTATGGTAGTAACGGCTACGCTCTTCACCGGCCCTACTATGATTTACTTTGGGCAAGAAGTAGGCGAACCCGGGCTTGGCGACGAAGGTTTTGGGGGCGAAGATGGAAGAACGACTATTTTTGATTATTGGGGCGTGCCCAAACACCAACAATGGATGAATGGCGGCGCTTTCGATGGGGGGCAACTCGATGAAAACGCCCAACAACTGAGAGCATTTTATGGCGAACTTCTTAATTTTTCAACAAGTAATGAAGCGATTGCCAAAGGGGATTTGTACGACTTGCAAATTGCCAATGCCCAAACCGAAGGATATACCGACAAAGTGTACAGTTATTTGCGTTTTACCGACGCTCAGTGTTTGCTCGTAGTAACCAATTTTAGCCGGACCGAATCGGCTACTTTCAGTTTACAAATTCCGCCGAATGCGTTGGCGTTGGCTCAAAAGCAACTGGGTAACCTGAACGCACAAGGGGTAATGGGTACTTCTGAGAGCATCGCTGTTACTGAAGAGGGCATCCCATTGCAAGTACCGCCGTTAGGGAGTTTCATTTTCGAGCTAAAAAATACTCCATAACCTATAGAATACAAGCCATATGGCTATCCCAAATTGCATGGTAAGGTTGCGCCTCGCCTACCATTTGGGATAGTTTTTTTAGTGTATTACTCGAAATCAATTTTGTTTTTCGCGTAAAACTCCCGCATGGTAATATGCGGTCGCCCTACAATTTGCTCAAAATCTGACATGAAGTTAAAGGCTCCTTGCCGTATCCCTTCATAAATCCCGCCGATAATGCGCCCCATGTAGGTTCCCATTCGCTCCATACTCGAGCGCGTGTATATTTCTGGTTCTACGTCTTCGAAAACTACTGGGCGTTGGTAAATTTCGCTGATAATATCTGCCAATTCTTGTTGTGTGATAGCCTCATTGCCTCCCAAAAAATACGTTTGTTGGCTGTGTGCCTCGTTGGTAATCAATTCAGTGTAGGCTGCCGCTAGCTCGTCGCGTGTGGTGTAGGCACATTTTCCGTTACCCGCACTGTTGACAATCTTTCCCGTTTTTAAGTAATACTCTACAAAGTCTAGGTCGGGTTCGGCGTACAAACTGTTCCGCCCAATGACCCAATCGAGGCCGCTAGCCCGCAAATATTTCTCAGTCTCGCGGTTGCTAATAATCACATCACTAAACGTGTTTTTCTTTTCTCTGCCTACAATGCTGGTATATACCACTTTTTTCACGCCGGCTGCTTTGGCGGCTTCTATACAGGCAATGTGTTGCTTTATGCGCAGTTCGGGGAAGTCGTTTCCGGAAACTAGCAAAACCGTATCGACTCCTTCAAACGCCTTTTGCATAATTTCTGGCTGGTTATAATCCCCTTGACGTATCTCTATGCCTAGTTGCTGCACTTTTTCAGGGGTACGTGCCACGGCAATTACTTGATCTTCCCCTACTTTTTGCTGTACGCTTTGTGTAATGGCAGCCCCTAACTGACCGCTTGCGGCAGTAATCGCAATTTTCATAAATATATGGTGTTAAGAGTTCACAGATAGAAATGCAATTTAGAAAAACCATTGTTTCTGCAAAGACTATCGTATTGACATTTCTGTGAATTGCATTGTAGATTACTCCTTTCTTTCATCATCTTAAAAACTTACCATACCTATGCACGATATACGCGTAATTGCTTTTGATGCCGACGATACCCTTTGGGTAAACGAACCGTACTTTCGCGAAGCAGAAGAACGATTTTGTGAATTGTTAGAAGGATACCTCCCTCAACATAGCGTAGCCAAGGAACTGTTTCGCATCGAAATTGAAAACTTACCTTTATATGGCTATGGCATTAAAAGCTTTATGCTTTCAATGGTAGAAACGGCTTTAGAAGTATCAGGCCGCAATATTAGCCCCGATGTAATTGCCCAGGCTATCGAGATTGGACGCGATATGCTGCAAAAGCCAGTGGTATTACTCGATGGCGTGGAAGATGTTCTAAAAGCGTTGCAAGGTAAATATCGGCTAGTAATGGCAACGAAAGGCGACTTGCTCGATCAAGAGCGAAAATTGCTAAAATCTGGATTGGCTGCGTATTTCCACCACATCGAAATTGTTTCAGAAAAGAAAGAATCGGAATATGAAAAACTCATTGCCCACCTCGATATTTCCCCTCAGCATTTTTTGATGGTGGGCAATTCTGTAAAATCCGATATTGTACCGGTACTCAACGTAGGAGGCTTTGGGTTCCACGTACCTTACCACACCACATGGGAACACGAAAAAGCGGAAGTAAACCTTGACCATCCTAACTTTAGGCAGTTGCATACCATCAGCGAATTACTACAATATGTGTAGGTAGGGTTTCATTACGCTTCGTTTGTAGGCTTTTCGCAAAACTCGGTGAGTACTCCGTGTGTCGATTTAGGGTGCAAAAAAGCGATGTTCAACCCTTCGGCTCCTGGGCGGGGGGTTTCATCAATAAGGCGTACCCCTTTTTCGGCTACTTCGGCAAGGCGTTGTTCAATACCCTTTACGGCAAAGGCAACATGGTGTACTCCTTGCCCTTTCTTGGCGATAAATTTTCCGATAGGCCCTTCCGGGTCGGTACTTTCTAGCAACTCTAGCTTGGTTTGCCCTACTTGGAAAAAGGCTGTTTTCACTTTTTGGTCAGCCACTTCTTCAATCGCATAGCATGTTAGTCCAAGTACGTTTTCGTAATAAGCTATGGACTCTTCTAAGTTTTCCACAGCAATCCCGATGTGTTCAATGTGAGTAGGAATCATAGTTTTTCAGTTTTTGAAGTTTGCAGAACACGAATTTAACAGATGACAGCCAACTGAACGATGATACTCGTCAGTATTTCCGGTATTGAAGGCTTCAGCAAAATTTTTCTAACTTTTCAGAAAAACGGACACATCAAAAAACCACATCACTATCATGAATACTTTAGATTACGCAATCGTTTTCATTTATTCCATTGCATTTTTAAGCCTAGGCTATCTATTTAAAAAGCAAGAAAACAAAGGAGATTACTTTTTAGGAGGCCGCTCATTTGGTTGGTTTTCTCTGAGCCTTTCGGTGATGGCAACGCAGCTTTCTGCCATCAGTTTCATTTCTGCACCGGCATTCGTAGGAATGCGTGTAGGAGGAGGCATGCAATGGCTTAGCTACGAATTTGCCGTACCACTTGCGATGATTTTCCTCGCCACGTTTCTCATCCCGACGTTGTACAAATCGGGGGTAGTAAGCATTTACGAATCCCTTGAGCAACGTTTCAACCCCTCTACCCGCCTGCTTCTCAGTTTGGTATTTCAGGTGAGCCGAGCCTTTGCCACGGCAGTCATGATCTACGCCGTCGCACTGATTCTGGCAAGTGTGTTAGAAATCCCGATGTACCAAACGATTATCATGATTGGGGTCATCACGATTATTTACAGTTACCAAGGAGGGATGAAGGCAGTAGTCTATGGTGATATGATTCAGATGATTATCCTTTTTGGAGGGATTTTGCTCTGTTTGTTTTTTGCGCTTGATTTTATTGGAGGATGGGATAGTTTCTTAGCAAAAGTTGATACAGAACGCTTACAAGCCGTAGATTTTCAATCGCTTGGGTTTTCAAAAGACGAAAGTTTTGGTTTCTTACCTATGGTATTGGGTGGCTTCTTTTTGTATGCTTCGTACTACGGAACCGACCAGAGCCAGGCACAGCGCCTACTTTCGGCAAGTAGTGTAGCTACCGTAAAAAAAACCCTGCTATACAATGGGCTGCTTAGATTTCCCATCACGCTGAGTTATTGCATAATGGGGCTAATTGTAGGAGCATTTGCTTACAACACGCCAGAATTTATTGCACAGATACCCAGCGATAAACCCGATTTAATGATGCCCATCTTTATTCGCGATTACCTGCCACATGGCGTAATTGGTATACTTATCGTAGCGATTCTTTCCGCGGCGATGTCGTCGTTAAGCTCTACCATTAACTCGTTAAGTGCCGTTACCACTGAAGATTTCCTAACGCGAGGTAAGCAGATCCCCCCTGCTCAGTATGTGCGTTATTCTAAGTTAACTGCCTTGTTTTGGGGAGTAGTTTGCATCGTGATTGCCTTTTTTGCTGGCGATATAGCCAGCACAGTTATCGAAGCCATCAACAAAATCGGGTCGGTATTTTATGGACCTATTCTCGCTACTTTTCTAGCAGCAGTTCGCTTTAAGCGTATCCATAGCACCGGCATGAACATCGGGTTAGTCGCCGGCGTAGGCGTTAATGTGTTTTTGTGGCTAGTTGTCGGAGAAAATATTTTTTGGTTTTGGTGGAATGCCATCGGCACCGTAGTAACACTAAGCGTAGCTGCTTTGGTGAGTACCCTTGTGCCACCACAGCGCCAACAAAAAACATTGGCAAGTGGTGCAGAATCGTTACTTTCTAAAGAAAACGGATTATTACTCGTATTCTTTCTTCTAATTATAGCCATTAGCCTTGCTATACCTGCTTTGCTGAGTTAATACTTTTTTTCTTTTCCCAAATCCCTAGTATTTCGGCATATTTGCTCACACACAAAACAGAATCTTCAACTCGATTTTTTTACCATTATGCTACTAGCCCAAAACCCTACTACAACTGCTGCTTGGAAAGCCCTAGAAAGCCACTACACGGCTATGCAATCTATACACATGCGCTCATTATTTGCCGAAAACCCACAACGTGCCCAACAGTTTTCTGCTCAAATAGGCGATATTTTTATTGATTACTCTAAAAACCGAATCACGCAAGAAACCCTGCAACTGTTGCGGCAACTTGCCAAAGAAATGAACGTTCCCGAGGGTATTGAAGCCATGTTTTCCGGAGAAGCTATCAACCAAACGGAAAACCGTTCGGTTTTACATGTAGCATTGCGTAACCGCTCCAATACGCCTATGCTTGTGGAAGGTAACGACGTAATGCCCGAGGTAAATGCGGTATTAGCACAGATGAAAACATTCAGCCAAAAAGTTATCGACGGAACTTGGAAGGGCTATACCGGCAAAGCTATCCGCAATATTGTTAACATTGGGATAGGAGGATCCGATTTGGGCCCATTGATGGTAACCGAAGCCTTGAAGCCGCTCCGCAAACCCCACATCACGCCTTACTTTGTCTCGAATGTGGACGGCACGCATATGCAAGAAACCTTAAAGCAACTCGACCCTGAAACTACTTTGTTCATCATTGCCTCTAAAACATTTACTACCCAAGAAACCATGACCAATGCCCACACAGCAAAAGCATGGTTTTTGGCAAAAGCAAACGATGAAGCCACCGTAAAATCTCATTTTGTGGCACTCTCAACCAATACCGAAAAAGTTACTGAGTTTGGCATTGCGCCTGAAAATATGTTCCGCTTTTGGGATTGGGTAGGCGGCAGGTACTCGCTGTGGTCTGCCATAGGGCTATCCATCGCTTGTAGCATTGGGTTCGAAAACTTTGAAGCCCTGCTCGAAGGTGCCCATGAAATCGACAACCATTTTCGCACTGCACCCCTCGAAGAAAACATACCAGTAACGCTTGCCCTTATTGGGATTTGGTACACCAACTTTTTTGGTGCTGAAACCGAAGCCTTACTACCTTACGACCAGTATATGCACCGGTTTGCCGCCTACTTTCAGCAAGGCAATATGGAAAGTAATGGAAAATACGTAGGGCGCGATGGCAAGCCGGTGAACTACCAAACTGGCCCAATTGTGTGGGGAGAACCGGGCACTAACGGCCAACATGCCTTTTACCAACTCATCCATCAAGGGACTAAGCTAATCCCCTGCGACTTTTTAGCGCCTGCCCAAAGCTGGAACCCTATTGGCGACCACCACCCGAAACTGTTGGCAAACTTTTTTGCGCAAACCGAAGCACTCATGAATGGTAAAACACGAGAAGAAGTAATAGAAGAGCTAAAGAATACAGGAAAATCTGATACGGAAATTACGCAAATTGCCCCTTACAAAGTTTTTGAAGGAAACCGCCCTACCAATTCAATCTTATTTAAGAAGCTAACGCCCCATACACTCGGTGCGCTAGTTGCGATCTATGAACATAAAATTTTTGTACAAGGAATTATTTGGAATATCTTAAGTTTCGATCAGTGGGGAGTAGAATTGGGGAAACAACTTGCTCAAAATATTTTACCAGAATTAGAAGGAAACGATACCATCAACTCGCACGATGCCTCCACCAATCAACTCATTAATACATATAAAAAGATGCGATAAAGCTGTACACTACTCAAACAATTTGCATGGTACTAGCTGTTTTCACGTAATTATTATAAAAAGATAGTTTATAACTCTTTAGCCTATGGTTCATTTGAAGAAAATAGGATTTATACTGTTAGGCATATCTGCCTACGTAGGTAGTATAGGCGTAACTATGGCGCAAATTGGCAATGCCGAAGTGAACATACAAACCAGCCTTACGGCAAACCAACCTGTACTTACCGTTATTATCGAACCGGTGCGTACGGGACAACCCTTAGCGATGGCATACCAACTCACCGACGATGCCGGCACAGTAACTGCCAGCGACTCATTACTCCTACCCTCTTCCAATACGTTGCAATACGATGGTGCCATTATTCACCGTGTAGTATCTCCCAACCGTTTCAAAACCTTACGAGGCGAGGTACGCATATGGCAAGGGACGCAAGTGTTGGCACAACGTAGCATTGTGCTACGAGCTTCGGAGCCAGCGTTATCTTTTGCCCTAAGCAACCGTAGCCAGCCTACTCGACTATCGTATGTGCACACAGGCGATACGTTAGTGATTGAATCGGAACAAACTCAACGCTTGTTTTTATATAAACTGAATGCAGAATTTTGGGCGAGTGCTCCCCCAATGGTAAATGCTACACTCGCTAACAATGCGGGGATGCAAGTAGACTCACTATTACAGTTACAAACCAACCAACCTTTTATCCTTGAGCAATCGGCATTGTATTTCGCCCAAACCGATACCAGCTCTCAGCTTGGTTTTGGCATTAAAGTAGTCCCTGCCGATTACCCTAAATTTCAGAAAATTACGCATGTAGTTGAGCCGATGCTTTATATCTCTACTCAAAGCGAAACAAAAACCCTCCGAGGGGTGCGCGAACCTAAACCAGAACTCGATAAGTTCTGGCTCACCTTAGGCGGTTCGCCTGATAACGCCCGCAAAGTAATAAAGCGATACTTCCAGCGCGTTTCGTATGCAAATGCCCTTTTTACAGGCTATAAACAAGGCTGGAAAACCGATCGAGGTATTATCTATATTGTATTTGGGAAACCTGACCGCGTATTAACTACTACCGACCAACTGCAATGGATTTATGGTTCGCCCAGTAGCCAGCAAGGTGTTGTATTTACTTTTGAAAAGAAAGACAACCAGTTTAGTGGATCGCACTACGAGCTCATCCGCGATAACCGCTACAAAACGCCATGGAAAAATACCATTGAACTGTGGCGTAGCGGATTAGTACGTTAGTATTCAGATTTCTCATTTATTATCCATTCGCTTCGCATAGTATATGTTTTTAACCTTAATAGGTGATGTGCACGGTTGCTACTATAGCATGCTGGCATTGCTAGAGAAAATTCCGAAGCAAGAAAACCGAATTATCTTCTTAGGCGATTTAATCAACAAAGGGCCTCGCTCTTATGAAGTATATCAGTTCATCCGAGCAGGAGGCTATGAATGCCTAAAAGGAAACCATGAGTTTTATTGCATGTTTCGAAATTCTTCGTTGTATAGGAACAAGTGGGAAGAACAAGGCGGAAAAACTACAGAAAAGTCAATCGCTCAGACTCTATTTCTTAAATCAGGAAAAAAAATTGAAACGGTGCTATATGAAATGAGTGAGTTTTTTGAGCATTTTCCCGAATACATACTATTACCCACAGGGTACGGAAAACGACTACTACTCACACACGGAGGAATCAGCACGCATTGGTATCGCGAAAACCAATATCACCTCCAGTATTGCCTAGAAGCCCGGCAAGCCGTAGCAAAACCTTATTTTTTCAATAAAGATGTATTGGCAGAAATCCCTCATATAGTACAGATTATAGGGCATCAGCCAAAACCCTATGCTCCTTTACGAATTGGAAGTAATTACCTGCTTGACTCAGGCTGTGTATATCAAGAACGCCGTGGCATGGGCTATCTATCCGCCCTCATGTTCGACATGAACGACGAAACAGAACCGCTACTTTTCCGGCAGCCAAATATCGACTAAGCAGAATGCTAAAAAACACTAAGGAATCTGTAGTATGTTAGCATTCAGGTTAAGTCGGCATTGTTTTTTCATTTTTTGTACGTAATCTTTTTACCACATATAAATTGTATTGTTATGAAACGAATAACCATCGCAGCTTCTTTGTTTAGCACGTTTTTTATGTTAATGGTTACCACCACTTCCTGCGACGAAGATGGAGGGATTAACATTTTTTCGATTGAAGATGACATCCGGCTTGGGCAGCAGGTTTCTGAAGAAATTGCAGCCAACCCTCAAGAGTATCCCATTCTTTCAGAAAGCCAGTACCCACAAGCCTATAGTTATTTGCGCGGGGTATTGAATAAAATTTTGAGTTCGCCCGATATTCGATATCGCAATGAGTTTGCCTACGAACAAATCAAAATCATCCAGAACGACGAGGTGCTCAACGCATTTGCTACCCCTGGAGGCTATATTTACGTATATACCGGCCTTATTAAGTTTCTAGATTCAGAAGATCATTTTGCCGGAGTACTCGGGCACGAAATAGCCCATGCCGAAAAGCGCCATAGTAGCGAGGCACTTCAGCGCCAAATGGGAATTCAGTTGCTGCTCGATATTGTTCTGGGTAACAATCAGGGGGCGGTTTCACAGGTGTTAGTCAACTTAGGAAGTCTGAAATTTAGCCGCGATGCCGAAACTGAAGCCGATGAGGCTGCTGTACAATTTTTGGAAGATACTGAATATAGTTGTACAGGAGTAGCGGGCTTTTTCGAAAAGTTAGAAGCACAAGGAGGTGCTCGTGTGCCTGAGTTTTTGAGTACTCACCCTAGCCCGGCAAATCGTGTAGAAAACATCAATGCACAAGCCAATAGCATTGGGTGTAACCAAGCCTCTGCCAATCCGGCTACCTACCAAGATTTTAAAAATAGCTTGCCTTAAATTGTTAGAGTTCACTAAAAAAAGAAGCTGCCTCAATGAGGCAGCTTCTTTTTTGGAAGAATGAGTTTTTATTGAGGTAAATCGTTACCCGGAAAATTATTCTCGTTCACTTGCGGAATATTTGCATTGAACTTCTGGTTCATTACACGGATAAACTGATTGGCAATCCATGCATGTCCTCTACCATTCGGGTGTATGCCGTCATAAGAGAAAATACCGAAAGGTGGAACAATGGATGCGGTGGCTCCTATCCCATTGAAAGACGAAGGATTATTGTTATTTGCAAACTGATCAAAAATATTGTTTGCATCCATCAAACCTACATTAGCACTGTTTGCACT
The DNA here is from genome assembly GCA_964394585.1 of uncultured Roseobacteraceae bacterium. Classification (GTDB taxonomy): domain Bacteria; phylum Bacteroidota; class Bacteroidia; order Cytophagales; family Flammeovirgaceae; genus CAYUJH01. The sequence goes on along the minus strand of CAYMYI010000004.1, from coordinate 34,013 downwards.
AACTGCCGCTGAAATAGCTTGGTTGAACTGATTTGTCCGTTCGTTGATAACCGCAAGTTCACTTTCTGTAAGAATAAACTGATCAGGAATACCACGCCCTACTGGCAACCATAGCGTGATAGAGTCTTGTGGTACTGTTAAGGTTACCAACTCGTTAGGGGTCATTGAGCGAATACCAGTTGGGCTGGCTGGGTCGTCAATCACAAATGGATTAGCACCCTCTTGGAATACTGGCAAAGCACCCGAGGTTTGCAACAAGCCCACCTGGTTGTTTACCTCAGCGGTAATTTGGTCAAATTGACTTTGGGTGAATCCGGCAGATGCTTGAGGATTGCTCGGATTTGCCTGATACGCTGCTAAATACGCAGTGGTAAATCCTTGAATACCTGCCTGCGCAGTTTGCCCTTGCATTTCTTGTTCTACGGCTTGCGCCAAGGGGGCAAATTCCGGAGCAGTTGGGTTTGCAATAAACTGTTCTACTGTTGCCTGAATTTGGGCGAGTCCATCAGGGCTAGCAATAAATGCCGCTGCTTGCGCTTCGGCATCTGCTAGGGGCAGCCCCGCTTGTAAGCCTTGTTCTACCGCACCTAATCGAACTACTTCGGTAACCACTCCAGGGATTACTTGAGTTAGGCGAATGGCTTCGGTAATTACAAGAGGTGCAATTGTACTTACAGCATTAGCAGTATAGCCTACATTAAGTGCCTGTGCTGTGGCTGCATCGAGTACTAAAGCATTATAAGGAACCGTAGTAAAGTAAGGGATATCGGTTACGTTGGGGATATTAGCCACAACACCCTTGGCACCGTTGGCCAACATTTGTGAAAGTGCCGTATTATACGCCCCTGTGAAAGCATCTACAGAGGTTAAATCGTTTGGTCCAGAGCCTCCGTCGACTCCCGTAGCGCCTGAGATGGCATAGCCCAGTACATTATTGCTTCCTAGCCACATAATGAAGAAACTTCCCTGTGCATTGGCTGCGTCTCCAATAATGGTAGCTGTTGCAGGATCTGAAGCAAAGCGTGCAAAATATGGGTTGAATGTACCATAGCCAGGAAGTAGGGCAGTAGTAATGCTCGAACCGGGTACACCAAAGTTATTCAACTGCGCTTTGTCGCCGGTAAACGGCGTGATTGGATCGCCAGGTACGATTGGAGAAGGCGTGGAAGAACCTGCTGGAATTATCAAACGACCTAATGGAGTAGTACCATCGGGTGCAAAGCCGAAGAAGCCATTCGTCGCATTGATATCCGGTTGGTTAAAAGCACCACCGCCTACCGTTTGTAACTGAGTTGCCACAATATTGCCATATGAATTTTGTTGCCCTCTATCGTAGAGAGCACCATCCATGAAGCCTGCGGTAATCGAGTTTCCAACTACTACAAGCTTCGAAAAGTCTGCTGAGCCTGCCGAAGGCAATGTTGCTGGGTCAGGATCTGGGAAATCGTAGGTACATCCTGATACTAGCGATAGGATTCCTATCAAATACAGAAAGTTGAAATATATTTTTTTCATAATCATGACAATTTTTTAGTTCATAAATTGGTCAAATGTGAGCGACACATAGTAGATAGCTCCCATCAAAGGGCCTCCGAAGTTCATCACGTAGCGGTTATCCAGAAGGTTTGAACCTCCAATCTTTAAGATAGACTTCATCTTATCTAGCTTAAAGCTAACCTGTGCATCTACCGTAGAGAATGCATCTACATCGCCAATTGCAAAAGACGATTCCCAACGGAAAGCATCTTGCCAGCGGTATGTTACATTAAACCCTATGTTGTTAGTAATTTTTCGGTTAGCAAATGAAATATTGAACTTATGTTCGGGTGTGTTGAAATCGTTCAAGAACTCTTCTCCTAACTCATCAATTTGTTTGTTCCAGTTATAATTGAAGCGCAGAGTGTATCCTTTAGGTAAGCTATAGTCTAAACCAAGCGCCATTCCGTGTGCTGAAAGGTCTTCAGTTAAGTTCGTATAAATCTGGAATGTATTTGCGCTAGTCCCTACCAAAAGCGATTGCGCATTGATAGCGTTCACAGAGATATCTCCTGCCGCTTTCCGAACTTGAACCTGTGTGATGAAATCGGTATAACGGTTGTAGTAATACACCGCATCAATGAGGAGTTTGTTGCCAATCAAACTCTTATATCCAAACTCGATAGAACGAACTTGTTCGGGTTTTACAGGAGCATATCCTTCGGCTGGTGCTGCTTCTAGCAATGCAATATTAGCAGGGTCGATAACTGCCTCGCTAGTACCTTGTTGCGATACTGCGGCTACATACCGATTGACAGAGGACACAGTGTAAGCGTTTGTATACACATCGAACGATTCTGCATATTGTGGAAGTCCACCCAATAGGCGTGCTGTCCCTGCATCTAAGCTAATGTGCTGCCCTTGTGTAGAAGGAATACGGAAACCGGTTTGGTAAGAAGCACGAAGGTTATGATTATTGGCTACAGTTAATACTGCTGAAATCCGTGGGTTAATTTGTCCGTCAAAGTTTTCGTTTTTATCGTAACGAAGTGACCCTTGTATTTTTAATTTGTCGTCGAGGAAGCGCTTACTGGCTTGTGCGTAAATCCCGTACTCTTGGATGGTAATATCATTACCTGCTGTATCGGCAAAGATAGTACCGTTCGACTCTAAGTCGAATAAACGATAACTCGCTCCTACTTGCAGCTCCATGAAATCAATTTCATTTTTAAAATTGTATTGTCCTTCTGCATGGTAGAACAGGGTACGGTCATCAAATTTACCTCCACCATCAGGGATGAGCAGTGTTGAGTAACGTTCCTTAGCAGCTTCGAACTCAGGTGTACCTGGCTCATATCTGCCCTGGTCGGCAGCTTGGCGCGCAGCATCGTGGAAGGCGGTTAACTGTTCAGGGCTTAACGTACTGCTTTGCCCGGGAGCTACTCCGCTTGATGCCAATGCCGTAAGGTACCCAATAGTATAGTCAGCAAACCATTGGCCATGATCTTTGTATTCGTTGAGCATACTGGCACCAACGGCGTCGGCAATGTAAGAATCACCCGAGTTTTCAATCGTTGTGTACGCTCTAACAAAGAAGTTATCAGCATTTAATTCTAACTTATGCTGTGCAATACGGAAGTTTGATAGCGAGTAACGCTGTGCACCGGTGTAAACCGTAGTACCTCCACCATAATTAACAGAGTAAGAAGCTTCTAAGTTGTTGGTGATACGATAGTGTAGCGCACCATTGAATTTCAGGTTTTTTGCGTTATAATCTACCAAATGTGTTTCATCGTAAGGAGTACGCGCCACAATTTGATTTGGAATATCTCCATAATATGGAGAGAGTGGGGTTTCAGGTAGCTGTAATGCAATTAACGGTAATGGCGAAGCCACCACATCGCCAAAGGCATGTACGCGATCTTCGCCCGGATTGCGCAGCAACGAACCTTGGCGATCGGGTTGTAAGTCGGTTCGATCTACCCCGTACCAATCTTCTGCTTCTTTGTACGATAGATTGACTTTAAAAGCGAATTTGTTGTTAAATGCTTTGGCATACCGCATCGAAAACTCGTACATCGGTTGAGGGTCGGGAAGTAGTTCAGACTCTTCAGGGTTATCCGACTTGCTTACGTGGTTTACTCCCAATTTGGCAAAAGCACTAAAGCCTTGGTATTCAAAAGGGTTTTTGCTGGTAACCAATAAGATACCATTAAAAGCATTCGGGCCATATAGTGCTGAAGCAGCTCCGGGAATCATTTCCACGCTTTCTACATCAAGCTCAGAAGGACCATTCAAGTTACCGATAGGGAAGTTCAGCGCTGGCGCTTGGGTATCCATTCCATCGGTAAGCTGTACGAAGCGTGTGTTACCAGTTGAGTTAAACCCTCTAGCATTAATAATTTGAAAGTTGATACTACTTGAGGTAACGTCAACGCCTTTCAGGTTTGCTAAACCTTGGTAATAGTCGGCAGCGGCCGTTTGCTGTACTGCCAAAATATCCATCTTTTCAATGGAAACAGGCGACTGAAGGATGTTCTCTTCTACCCTTGAGGCTGAAATTACTACCTCTTGTCCAAAAATCGCTTGGGTTGCCATTTGCACCTCCAGCGTCTGATTGTTCTCTGTGATTTCAAATTCTTGGGTTGCATATCCTACGATGGAGATTGCAATGGTAAAAGGAAGGGGAACCGAAGTGTTGAGCTTAAACTCGCCATCGATGTTGGTGGTAGTACCAATCACCTTACCTTTGATGACAATGTTGGCTCCAATAAGCGCCTCGCCGGTTTCAGCATCGGTTACTTTTCCGCTTATGAAAGTTTCTTGGGCATACGCAGCCGTAGACATCCACAACGAAAAAAACAGCGCTAATAAGCAATAGCCGTAACTTTTTTTCATAATCATATTCACGTTAAGTTAAAAATACTAGAGTGTTAATTTCTCTTCATATGAACTAAAATAGTAAGCATGCATAACATTTCAAGAAAGCCGAAAGAATTAATTGCATAATTAACAGAGAGCTACCTCAAAAACGTACATTTTACTGATTTTATATGAAGATATATTCTTTATCAAAGCCCTTTTTCTTGCAGTAAAACTGCCCATGCCTGCATGGTTTCCCCTCTTGCAAGTAGTTTTTTTGCAATCTGATGCAGTTGCACCTGGCGTTGCCCTGGCTCTGCCTCTTGCAAAGCTTGCTGCACAGCCTGATGGGTGCTCATACTGATAATTTCCTGATCGTTTGGCAAACGCTCTACATTGCCTAGTTTTCCTAAATCATTCCCTGAAAGAACCTCACTAAGGCGGATTTGTTCAGGAAGACTATCGACTCCAATGCCTTTTTTTTGCAGAGGTTTTTCTACTTCGAATAAAGCGTCGCCATTGGCACGGCAATACCAATTCCCACCTAAGCGCGCCACTGCGTCAAGCTGCTGAGGACTTATGTTGCCGGCATCGTCAAAGATTGCCTCATGAAAATGAGCTAATACAATTTCGCCCACAACTAAGTTGCCTGCTCCGCCTTGGTCGCCTAAGGGAATTACCTCACGGACAGTGCATTCAAAGGATGCAGGCGATTCTGCCACACGTGGTGGTTTTACTTTTCCCGAAGCAGCCTCGGTAAATCCGGCTTTTACAAACTCGTTTACCCCCTTGTCGTACTCGGTACTCGCTAGCGACATCTGCTGCACCATCGAGTAGCTCACAATATTGACTACACATTCAGGGTGTTCTAACACGTTTTCGTACGTATGCTTTGTGGTGTTATCGCGTCCACGCCGCGCCGGCGAAAAAATTACTATCGGAGGGTTTGCGCTAAATACATTAAAAAAGCTGTAAGGGCTTAAGTTAACCTGCCCCTGTTTGTCTACTGTGCTCACAAAGGCAATGGGCCGAGGGGCAATTGCGCCTAACAAATACTGGTGGAGTTGAGGGGTGGGAATATCTTTCGGGTCAACTACTTTCATGGTTCGTAATTCTTATATATAGTGTCTAATATTCTAATTAAGGTTGTATAATCTTCATCGGTGAGGCTTTGCCACCCTTGCCGGCGTAGATCAGTCACTACTGGCATAACCTTGCGGATTCGTTCATGCCCTTCTTCAGTAAGATAAATTTTGAAACGGCGTCGATCGTTTTCATCCATTTTCCGCAAGGTTAAGCCTTTTTTACACAGCAAATCGATAATACGTGTTACCGTTGGGGCATCTTTGAATGTGCTATCGGCTATTTCGTTTTGGCTAAGCCCATCATGCTTTTGCAATTTATCTAAAATGACCCATTGGTCTACGGTAATATCAGCATCGTTTGCATTGAGTTGCTTTTGAAATGCCTGCCGAATCCGTTTAATAGTGCGCTCAATCAAAAAACCGTAGCTTTTATCGTCTTTGTACTTAATAGCCATGCGGGGCATATTCTTTTTAATGAATAATTAGACTAAAATAATAGAATTTGTTACAACACTAGTTTAACTACAATATAGTTGTTATCACGAAAATTATAGTAGCAACTAGTTTTAAAAATGTCTATTTAAACGGAATGTGCCAATGGTATTTGATGGATAATATTCTAATAATGATAACCACTGCGATGGAAACTAACATGGAAATTTCTTCGGAAAGAAAATGTTGACAGCCTAAGAACAAAACCGCACCGGCTAAACAAGCGAAGGCATATATTTCTTTGCTAAAAATAAGAGGACTATGGTTAGAAAGCACATCGCGGATTACCCCTCCAAACACGGCGGAAACTACGCCCATCATGACGGCAATAAGAGGTGAAAGCCCAATGGCCAGGGTTTTTTGTAGGCCCAAAATCGTAAATAAGGCAATGCCGAGCGTGTCGAACAAGAAAAAGCCTCGTTTCATCTTCAGGATACGCTTTTCCCAAACGAAGCATATAGGTACCGATGCTATCACTATGTAAACATAGGCTTGGTTTTGCATCCAGCCTACGGGGGTGCTGCCAATTAGCACGTCGCGAAGTGTTCCCCCTCCTACTGCTGTTACAAATCCTAAGATAAATACGCCAAACAGGTCGTACTTTCGTTCTATGCCTGCCAATACGTCACTGATGGCAAATACTAGCGTACCAGTATAGTCAATCAATGTGATTAAATCCATGAGATGCGCCGGTTTTCCAAGATAATGGCGCGAATATCAGAAAGATTTAGCGCATCGACGTGGGAAAGTTTAAGAGAGTCTTTTCATCCTGCTGAGTTCCTCTGCTAAAAAGTCAATTTGGCGCTGTAAATCGTGTTCGCGGTTTCCGGCAATCTTCAAAATGTCGGGGTCGCTTACAATTTCTTCTAAGTTTTCAACTCGGCGTTTTAGGTGCTCATTCTCTTCGAGCAACGCCTCAAGGCGTTTTTTATCGGCGCTTCCCAAAGTTTGCCCACTCTGGAGTTTTAATTTCTGAACGCGTAGGTAGTAGTTGCCAATAATACCTGATAGTGGAATGCCAAAAACCATCACGATGGCAACCAGTGGAATTAGTTCTCCCATAATTTTATGTGCTTTAATGATACTCTGAATAGTTAGATGCACCGAAAGGCAGATTGGTAACACATCTGAGCCTTGCTTAATAATGAATAATGATATCTGAATTTGGCGTGAGTTGCACCGAACTATTTTCTTTACCCTCGTAATCGATTTGGGAAAGTACATACCGAATACACTCCAAACGCGCTTTCTTTTTATTATCGGCTTTTACAATAATCCAGGGGCTTCGCAGTAAGCTCGTCCGTTTAAACATTTCGTCTTTGTAATGCGTGTACTCATCCCACAACTCTTGAGCTTTCTGGTCTACTAGACTAACTTTCCACTGTTTCAGCGGGTTATTTTGCCGTTCTTCAAACCGTTCAGCTTGGGTTTCTTTAGAGATCGAAAACCAAAATTTTATCAGAATGACTCCGGCATCGAGCAGCATATTTTCGAAAGCGGGTACCTGTATCATGAACCTTTCATATTGTTCCTGATCGCAGAAACCATTTACCGGCTCTACCACGGCGCGGTTATACCAGCTTCGGTCGAAAAATACAATTTGACCTGGATCTGGCAAGTTTTGCACATAGCGTTGGAAGTACCACTGCCCTTTCTCGATGTTAGAAGGTGCTGGCAATGCTACAATACGAATACCGCGAGGGCTTAAATGGCGGGTAAATCGTAAAATGGCTCCTCCTTTCCCGGCAGCATCGCGCCCTTCGAAAAGTATCATTACTTTCTTTCGGTACTCTTGCACCCACCGTTGCATTTTTACCAACTCTACTTGCAACTGTTCTAACTCCGCTTCATACTGCAAGTGTTTTACCACCGCTTTTAAGGTTTTTTGTTCGCCTTTCAATATATGTTTTAACCCCTTATGAGAAGCCAGCAAGGCTAATTGTTCTTCTGTTAATTCCATAAAAAATGGTGTGTTATCACATTTTTATTTTCTACAAATAAACGATTTCTAGCTTTTGGTTCAAGTAAATTGTGCATAGCACAGAAAATGCGTACTTTAGCTATTATGAAACGTGGTGTTATATATCGCAGCTTCCGCTTTTTACGCAGTTTTTATTTTATTGCGGGGGTTTCCTTCATCGTTTGGATTACATTTTTCGATAACAATAATCTAATCAATCAATATCACCTCAGTAAAAAACTATCTAGCTTAAAAGCCGAAAAGCAGTTTTACCATGAGGAAATTGAACGGTTAGAAAACGATATGGAAGAGCTTTCGAGCGATCCAGAATTGTTGGAAAAGTTTGTACGCGAAAAGTATATGTTTCAGCGTAAAGGTGAAGATATCTACATAGTAGAAGAAACGGAATAACCTCACGATTTCCCTCCTGTCCTTACGTTTCCCTTCCTTTTTCATTTTTAGTTCTAAGATGTGCGCTTTTACTTTGCGCCCTTCCAACATATTAAAATTCATTTTAAATAGTAAAAACATTCGCTGCGTACTCAAATCTGTGCAGTGTTTATCTGTTATGCGAAAAATATATCTATTCATCGCTCTAGGTTTTATATGGGGCTGCCAAAAAAATCAGACACAACTCGCCGATGACCTTTTTGCACAAGGAAAATATAACGAGGCTATTCAAGCTTACTCAACCTATTTAGCCGACCACCCCACCGACGAAAAAAGCCTATATAACCGAGGACGTGCCTACGAAGAACAAGGCGAACTTAGAAGAGCATTGGAAGACTTCCGCGAAGCGGTTACCCTAGCGCCCGATAACGTTAAACTTCGGCTAAGTTTAGGTCTTTGCTATTATAAACTCGAACAATACACCAGTACAGTGAATGCTATGGACGAGCTTTTGAAACGCAAGCCTAACGAATCGCAAGCTTTTTATTTGAAAGGAAGAGCTTTGCAAAAAGTTGGGAAAATACAAGATGCTATTGAGCAGTATTCCAATGCCATTCGGTACGACAATCGGCACGGAGAAGCCTACCTATACAGAGGCTTGTTGGTAAACGCCTCCAAAAAAGGGAATCGAGGTTGCGACGATTTACGCCAAGCGCAAGCACTAGGAGTTGAAGGCGCAGAAAAGGTTTTAGAAAAAGATTGCCGTTAACATAGCTTATCCAAAATCGCTGATAGCATTCATATAGGCTGCGGATAGCAATACGTCGTCAAGGGGTTTTTGCTCGGTGATGGCGCTTTGTAGTCCTTTGGTGAGTTGCCCATATGTGAGTAGCGTAAGGGGTGCAAAAGCCTGGAAATCTACTACCTTTTCAAAGCGCTTTAAGGGCGGTAGTTTGGCGAAACTTTCCGAGAAAATCCCTAAATCAAGTTGTGGGTGTGCATGGGTTAGCTGAAAAACCCCTGCATTTCGTACACGTTCAGGCATAGCTATGCCCTCATGAGTAGCATCGTGCAGAAAGAACACAGGCAAGTCGCTGCGTTCTGCTAGTAATTGGTTGGTTTTTTCTACTAAATAGTGGGGGTATCCGGTTTGGGAAAGTACCAACACCTTGTTTTCTACATGGAATTCATTGCGAACTAACAAATCTACGTATATATCCTCTTGTACAATTACGATACCTTCTACACCATAATCGTAAATATCGGGTTCATCGGCTGGGGCAGGAGCATCTACTAACGAAGGGACTTGTAGTAACCCTTCGGCGGTATTTCCCCGCTCCAGCCAGCTGCCCAGTTTCCGCTGAAACTCATGATACGTAAGTAACTTCAAAGGACGAAGCTGCCCATATAGAAGTGCGCCGGCAAAAAATAAGGCAATCAAGATTATCGCCCAGTTGCCCCACGCTAACCAGAAGGTAATGCCTAACCCAATTGCTACAAAAACCCCTAAAACTACCCGGTTGGTAGGGGTATTGCTCTGATAATACGCAGAGAAAACCTGCGTAGCCGTGTAGTATGGAGCCTGAGTAGCGAGCTTATTCACTAGCCCTGACACGCCTACATCCGATAGGCGATCAATTTTAGGGTTGAACACATGTTTATATCCGCAATTTTGGCAAGTCAACCCTGCCTTTGCTTTTTGATTGAACTCACATTTTGGGCATTTCATCGCATCTTGATTTTAAGGAAATAAATACAGGAGAAGCAACTTTTTTTAACTAATGATTTTGTGTGAGGTATGTTCGGTTTATCATAGGATGATTTTCGGCAGTAGGGCCAAAGTCGGAGTCAGGATGATATGCAATAACGCGCAGCGGTTCGGATTGGTTAGTGATAAAACTATGTTCTGCTTGAGCGGGAATCAGGAATGGTAAGCCTGCATGTAGAGGATAATCGCCTTCGGGCGTTCGGCAAATCCCTTTACCGCTCACGATAATGCCCACTCGGAACGAAGGGTGCGTATGTGCTGATTGGTATGTGCCTGCAGGAATGTGGAGCAAATTTAAACATGGGTCGCCCATAAGCGGTGGAGCTATCAGCAACGAGTCGGTACAGCCATCGATATAACGCAACCTACCGGTTTGTTCTATAGGCCCTCCTATGGTGAAAAACCCTTCAAAGTTATGTTGAGAAATTACAATTCCTTCTCCGCCTTGCAGCGTTGCTTCTCCCGGAATGCTAAAATACATTCCCTTTTTTAGCAAGAAAGTACCCTGTGGGCTGGTAATCTCCATATTACCTTTTTGCACAAACCCCATATGGGTCTTTTGGGCAGCAAGCGATACCGCTCCATGGTGTATACCTAGAATTGCGGCGGGGAATGCATCGTTTGAAAGGGTATGCAATACGCCGTTTTGTAGCGTAAAAGCGATAAAGTTTTTCATACCATCAGATGTTACTATACATCGTTTTCCATTTTTTCTGGTCTAACCCAATGAGTTTAATAGGAAGCCCACTATCTTCTTTCATTTCTTTTCCCTCGTTATACATATCGACATCGTGCTTTTGGTAATACCAAAATGCGTTGACTTGCCCTTTGTATTTTTGGTTGTATAGGGCAAAAACATCGCAGATTTCTAAGATACTTTTTGAAGAGGAAGAGTTGAAGTAATCGAACCAAAACTCTAACCGAATGGGCTGCCCCGGAATATTTAAGTATTTTTCGAGCCAAGCAAAAAAGGGTTGGTATGTTTCAATATGTAAGCTGGTGAACGAATTGCCGGCAATTTGAATAGTACCAAAGGCGATATCTGTTATGATTTTCGGAGCTGTGTGCACATTCGTAGGGGTAATGTGCAGATTGAACAGCGGAAGCCGATTCAATATCTCGGCGATGGGGCTATACACTGTATTTTCGTAGTAGGTATAAATCTGGTCGAATTTCATTTGTTCTTGGGGTACAAATGGGAAAGAAGACCAAGCATTTTCGAGTACTACCGTCAGTATTTCGTCTGACTCGTTTAAGTAAGCATCCACCCATTGTTGCAAGGGTTGTAGTTCGTCTTTTGTAAATCGGTTTGCCCAGTTGGCAATTTCAATCCGTCGTGTTTGCCTACTGGCAAAAATTTGTGCGGCTTTACCGGTGCTATTTACATCGCTTCTAATTAGAAAATCTTTCATATGCCCTTAGTGTTAGCACAAAGCGAAGGAGCGAAATAAAAGCTGGGAAGCTTTTTCGCTATTGCATCATTTTTTGGTGAGCTTGAAGTTATAAAATACCATGAAAAGTTTAGTGATTTCCCCCTTTTCTTTTTCAGTTCTGTTGAAAATGTCTCTAAAAAAGAAAGCCTTTCCATGTGGAAAGGCTTCTTTCTCTTCTTCTAGCTGGTGTATTATTTCTCGTTCAAAAAAAGTTGAATTCGGTTGTAGTACAGTTCTGTGGTACCTTCGAAGCCCGAATCGGTACCGATGAGAACCCATAACTCTCCGTTAGCATTACTGGTTGCTTCAATCGGAACTTCACTGTTATGAACCTCGATGAGGCGGAAACCCATTTCGCCGTCGAAGCCTACATTTCCAAGTATTTTCATATCGCGTCCGCCTTCCGATTGATTTCCCTTATCGAGGTTCAACACGTAATACCCTTCAGCATAACCGTGATCGTACGACACCAGGCGTTCGGGGGCGAAGTTCACCATGCCGGCTTTTAGAAATACTGACTCGGCAGGAGCGCCGCCAATGCCAATCATACCCCAAGGATGTTCCGCCGCTATTTCCATGGTCAGGGAAAGGACATACGTGGTGTTGGGCATTAACCCTTCAAATTTTCGGCTGATGTACATAAATAAGTCGTCGCTACGGTTGGCACCTTTTAGCAGTAAGGCTTTTTCGCCTTCAGTGATGCTATCGAGCGGAAACGGCAACGTAGTGTGAGAAAAAGTTAATTCGTAGTGGTCGGTATCTTGGGTTGGTAGATCCACGAAATTTCCTTCCCACCCATCGGGCCCAGAGGCGAAGTCGGTTTCATATACCAAACTCGGGTTGATGGGGGTTACGTTGTTGTCGTCTTCAGTGCAACCCCAAAAGCTGCATACCACCAATACTACATAAAGCAATGTTTGTTTTTTCATGATTTTAGCGTTTTCAGTGAATTGATTTTACCACTATTACGGAGGCGACATTTCGAGCGCTGCAAGGTTCTATACTTTTTTTAGCCCACTTCTTTGCATAGGCTTGCCTACCTTTGTCGGCTCATTTATCAAATAACAAAAACACTATGAAACTACTGACCACTATTTTTTTAACCCTTCTTTGTATTGCAGCATTCGCTCAAACAACTGTAACGCTCGATTCGGTATTGGTTACCGCTTCGCGCATCGAAACCACCATCCCACAAAGTGGGAAAAGCGTTACCGTACTCAAAGCCAAAGAAATTGAAGCACTACCCGTAACTTCAGTGGACGAGCTGCTGCGTTTTATCACAGGGGTGAACGTAAACGCTCGCAATGCTTTTGGCGTACAAACCGATTTTGGTATGCGAGGTAGTACCTTTTCTCAGGTACTCGTAATGGTTGATAACATCCGATTGAACGACCCTCTAACTGCACATTTTAACAATAACTTTCCGGTATCAGTGGCTGAGATTGATCAAATTGAAATAATCCGCGGACCGGCGAGTACTTCATACGGCCCTGATGCCGTAGGTGGAGTTATCCATATTAAAACCAAAACCTACACAAGCCTAGGCGGAACTCCACAAAACACCGTGCGTACAAGCGGACAGCTCGGTGTGGGGGCGCACAACTTATTCATTGCCGATGCAGGCATATTGGCAAGTGGCAAAAAGTGGCAAATTTCGGCAGGTGCCAAAACCAATATTTCTGATGGGGAAACCCTGTTCAATCCTAATTTTAACCTAGTGGATGGTGTCGATAGCCTCTACAACAATTATTTTGACTTGCGAACCTATACCGTTTCGGCAGCATATTTCCTGAACGACTCTTGGAAAGCATATGCCCGCTTTGGATACGACCGACGCAATTTCAGCGCAAAATATTTTTATACGCGTAGTTCGTTCGACGAGTCAACAGAGTTTACCGATAGTTATTGGACTCAGTTTGCGCTACGACGCAGCAAAGGGAACCACACTACCGAACTGAATATCGGGCACAAAAAAAGCAGCGATATTTTTACGTTTAACCCTCTATTTGCTCCTAACGAGCATATAATGCATTCTACGGTAGTAAACCTGAACCACCATGCCGATTTTAACGAACGCAGCCAATTAGCAGTAGGCGCACAGCTATGGAACCGCGCCATCGAAAGCACCGACCGTGGCAACCACGAAGATATGGCCGTGGGCATATATGGTGTGTACTCGTATTTGCTTCGCAACGATTTGCGGACAGTAGCTAGTCTCCGACTCGACTACGACGAGAACTACAATGTGGAAGTATTGCCGCAATTGAGTATATCGTATTTCAAAGATGACTACACCCTGCGCGCTTCGGTAGGGCGTACAGTTCGCGCAGCTGATTTTACCGAGCGTTTCGTATCGTTCAACCTACCCAACTTAAGCCCCGGGCGAAATGTAGGCAACCCCGATCTTTCTGCAGAAACCTCCTATTCTATGGAAATTGGTGCCGATTACATCCCCTCGCCACGTGCCTTATTTAGTGGAACGGTATTCTATCGAACTTCCGATAATTTAGTCGATTACGCACTCACCAACGCCGATGAAATCACCAATGTGTTTAACCTACAAGCCGGCGAAGACTACTTCTATGCCCGCAACGTAGCCGATGCCCAAACCGTTGGGTTTGAGTTGCAAGCGCAACAAGCCTTTTTATTAGGGCAGAGCAATCGGCAGCTCGACCTAAAAGCCGGCTATACTTACCTTTCCACTTCCCAATCGGGAGAACCCTCGCGCTATATTGCCAACCACCCTACCCACAACCTGAACGGGATGCTCAGCTATCGTGGTAAAGTATTGCACCTGAATTTGGCACTAAACTACATTGAGCGCGATGGAGAATTCTCAGAAAACATTGGTGCCGAGGTTCGTAACCGATATACCGTAGTAAATGCCAACGCCGCCTTACAAATTATACCCCAGCACTTTTCGGTATTTTGTAATATCCAAAATGTATTCGATACCCAATACCAAGAAATTTTAGGCGCACAAATTGCTTCTTTGCATAATTTAACTTTTTATTTGT
>CAYMYI010000004.1:0-19520 GCA_964394585.1 uncultured Roseobacteraceae bacterium | reverse complement strand
TTTTAGGCGCACAAATGCCAAGCAGATGGATTATGGGGGGGATTAAATGGAATGTTAGCCAATAAGATTGCATTAAATGATAGAACTAGGTATATTTGTGTTAGCATTTATTTACATTTAAACAAAAACGGGTATTACCATGCTACAGAGTTACGAAATTCAAGAAACCCAAAAAGTTTGGGAAGATGAGCATGTCAGATTTTCTTGCGATGCTGAAGAATCCATCGCTCGTGCTATTTGGAAACCGGCGACCGAAAACATGAACAACGAGGAGTACATGCAAGTATTCACACGCATAGCCGAACTAATCACGCAAGAAAATATCAAAGGATGGTTAGGCGATACTAGAGAATTTGCCAAAGCCGTAACGCCAGATTTACAAGAGTGGTTTAACACCGAAGTTCTACCCGGCTTAATGGAAGGAGGGTTAGAAAAAATGGCGATGTTGGCACCTCAAGAGTTCATTGCCAACCTTTCTGTAGAGCAGTCTGTCGATGAAATCATGATGCAAAATGGAGGCAAGTTTACCATTCAGTATTTCGATGATTTAGATAAAGCAGAAGCTTGGTTGAAAGAGTAGCCCGGTTAGCATAGCCTTATTAAATAAAAGAGGCATCTCCTTACAAGGAGATGCCTCTTTCTATAAAAATCAAGTTTATTTTTTGCCAAAAATCCCTGCAAATACGATTTTGTAGTAATCTAAATCGAACAAGCGAGCATCTTTATAGGCTTGATTCAAAAAGAAGATACCAAACAGTAAGAGCATTCCGTTGGCTGCCCAACTTCCAACCTCAGGCGTAACTACCGATTCCTTCGCAAACTTATCCCCCATAATCGTCATCACGTAGTAAATCACGAAGAAGATGATGGAAACTAATACAGGCACACCCAAGCCCCCACGCTTGATAATGGCTCCAAGAGGTGCTCCAATCAAAAACATGAGTAGTACGGCAATGGACTGTACAAACTTCCGGTGTATGTGCAGATTGTAATCAATCAATTGCCGATTCATGTTGTGCATGCGGTAGCTGCTCTGATCGACCAACCGTTTCATATTGCTTGCGCGGTTAAGAGCCGATACTGCTTCGGTTAGTCGCATATCGTACAAAGGGCGTAGTGGAATAGAATCTACCGAAACATTCGATGCGGCTTTCTGCTGAAAGTTGGCGAATTGGAAAGGAACATCCGTGTGTGTTGTATGGGCTTGCTTTTTCTCTTGTTCGCTTTCTTCTTTTTGGTAGAAATACTGCTTGCGAATTCTGCCCGGAGTTGTTTCTACCGTTTCTAAATACGCTTCTTGCACCGAGTCTTTCTCGTAATTGAGTTCGGCGATATTTTTCATCAAATTATGAGATCCGAACAAGCGCTCATCGGTATTGGGCATCTCAAACTCATCCATACTAAACAAGAAGGTTGCCGTATCGAAGTTGTTGGTTACATATTCTTCCCCTTTGCGAATTTCCCGGTACGCTGCCACTTCTGAGTAGGTATTGCCCTCGTAAAGCTCCATCATTAAGAATTTGTTGCCGAGGTTTTTCATACGCCCGCTTTTGGCAATCACCAGCTCGGTATTTCCTTTATTCTTTTTGTGGTTGTAAATCATGACGCCTTCAAGCAAATCGCTGTCTTTCACTTTTTTATCTACTTTGATACGGTATTTCTCCATACCATCGTAAAAAACGCCTTCTTGCAGGTTCAGTGTCGGTTTGGTTTGCTTAATATCCCACAAGAGGCTATAGGCTTTGAGGTTGGCAAAAGGTACCACGTAGTTGTTAAACAGAAAGGCCCCAGCCGTAATGAAGAGTATAAAAATGGTTGCCGGTCGGAGGATGCGTGGAAGCGATATCCCCGCACTTTTAATGGCGGTAAGCTCTGAGTGCTGCCCCAAGCTACCGAACGTCATTAAGGACGAAAGTAACACTGCTAAGGGCAGCGCTATGGGAGTCATCACAAGCGAGAAATACCCAAATAGTTCGGCAAACACTGCAAGCTCAATATCTTTCCCTACAAAATGCTTAAAGTTTTTAATCATATACTGCACTAAAAACATGAAAAGCACAACGGCGAACGTAAGGAAAAACGGCCCGATGTAGGCGCGCATCACTAATTTATCAATCTTTTTGAGCATAGCTTTCTACAAAATTCTTGTTGAATTAACATTCAAAAATAAGGAAACAGGGGTTGAACCAACGTGTAGGGGCTGTTAAGAAAGATTAAGTAAATAGGATACATCGTAAGATACTACACGCCAAATTGTTCGCTGAAAACAATCTTATTGCAGTAGCAGTCATAACAAAAGAGGATTGCCAGTGCATTCCCATAACTTTGTGAGAAAGATTCGATACCTCGTAAATTTTTAATATGAAAGGAAAAGAAATCGATGTTGACCGGATTGATCTGGATAAAATGCGCGAAAAAACTGCCGAGAACCCCGGTACATTGCCCTACGCCCATACCGTAGGGGGCGTTGCCATTAAACCAGAAGACAAGGGGAAAATAAAGGGGCGTGCCGTTGCCGCAATGCACGAGCAAACGCACATGCAGCTCGACCAAATTTATAAGCAAATGGAACTACTTGCCCAACAAGCCGGGCAAATTAAGCAACGTATGGAAGTGTCGGAGCGGATTTATGCTGCGGAAATCCCTTTTGAACCTTTGATAGGGAAGACGTACCACCTCTACCAGCGTGAAGATGGCCGCGATGTGCTCTCTATGATAGCCCCTACCGAATGGGGACGCAGCAATCCGTTTCCTACTTTTGTGGCATCGTTACGCTTGCTCGCCGACCACACTTGGGAAATTGAACAAGCCAATGAACCGAATTAACATTTTCCTCGATTAGGGGTTTATCTCTTGAATGGTAATGCGCTTCGGGAAATCCTTTAACAGCAACTTAACAGCGATGGGAACTCTCGAATTCTAAATTTGAGCGCATGAAATTGTATCACTCACAACCCTTAACACCTTATCACAATGAAAAAAATGTTCTGGAATGCTGCTTTTGCAATGGCAGCTCTGCTCTTTATCCAATTTGACGGTATCGCGCAAGTAATGCCCCAACCTAGCTCAAAGTGCATGGAAATGCGCACAGTAGGCTTTACCGAAGTTACCATCGAATACTTTTCGCCCGGCGTAAAAGGTCGTAAAATTTGGGGCGAGCTTGTACCTTTCGACCAAGCATGGCGCGCTGGCGCAAACGCTGCCACAAAAATTACGTTTGGTACGGCGGTAAAAATAGCTGGGAAAGATGTACGCGCCGGTTCGTACCAAGTGTTTATTACGCCAAAGAAAGATGGTGAATGGTTGGTGCACATTAGCACTGCTGCAAGTGTGTATGAATATATGGATAGAGAAACCGGCAAAATCGATATGGAAGGCCTCGCTAAAAAAGATGTAGCAACTGTTTCGGTAAAACCAACCGATTTAGCTGAAACGCAAGAACGCTTGAAATACGATATCGATCAGGCTGAAAATGGAAATATTTTGGTTTCTATGAGTTGGGAAAAGAAAAAGGTGGAGTTCTTAGTGGAAACCGACATGACCAAAATCATGGAGGGCATCCAGCGCAATGCCGAAATGAGCATCAAATAAGCCTAGGTTGCTTATCCTTCTTTACTAAAGATTAATACGTTAAGTGACTGATGGCTCAAGCTGTTAGTCACTTTTTTTTTGAGAACTGAAAATGCGAATACTTATGAAAAAAATTTGGTTATGGTGGTTAGGAATAGGGTTAGTCCTCACCTTCCCCAGCATGGCACAAACCCAGCCTATGCGCGCTATGGATGCCGCAGAAATCAGGCTTGCCCTCAAAAAATTCCAAGTGGTAGGCAATGCCCTCTACGTAGCCGCCCACCCCGATGATGAAAACACCCGCATGATCACGTACCTTGCCAACGAACGCGGACTACGCACAGCTTACCTTTCCCTCACAAGGGGCGATGGCGGGCAAAACTTAATAGGCAAAGAAGTGCGCGAACTATTGGGTATTATCCGAACGCAAGAACTGCTTGCCGCTCGCCGACTCGATGGGGGCGAACAACGATTTTCGCGTGCCAACGACTTTGGGTTCTCTAAAATCCCCAAAGAAACGTTCACTATTTGGGATAAAGAGCAAGTACTTGCCGATGCTGTTTGGGCAATCCGCACACTCAAACCCGACGTAATCCTTACGCGCTTCTCGCCCTACCGTGCAGGCAAAACACACGGGCATCACACGGGCTCAGCCATCATTGCCCTAGAGGCATTCGAAGCCGCTGCCGACCCTAACCGGTTCCCCGAACAACTCCAATATGTTACCCCTTGGCAAGCCACACGCATCGCCTGGAATGCTTCGTGGTGGCACCTGAGCCGCGACTCTACTCTCAATGCTGATGAAATGATGAAAATGGATGTCGGAGCTTACAATACACTTCTGGGGAAATCGTATGGCGAAATTGCCGCTGAGAGCCGCAGTATGCACAAAAGCCAAGGGTTTGGTTCTTCTGCACAACGCGGCTCCGAGATCGAATACATCTACCATTTAGCAGGGGAAAAACCTAAAAACGATGTGCTCGAAGGGATTGACTTTACTTGGAACCGCCTTGAAGGTGGAGAAAAAATTGCCCAGCAGATTGAAGAAGTGATCGCCAACTACGATCTGCTTGCTCCCGAAAAAAGTATTCCAGCATTGCTAGCCATCCGAACTGAACTAAAGCAACTCCCCGAAGACACGCCCTATCTTCCTTACAAAAAAACACAGCTTGACGAAATTATTTTTCAATGTGCAGGCTTTTGGGCCGATGTAACCAGCCGCGCTTACAGCGTTGCCCCTGGCGATAGCATTCATCTGACGGCGCGCATCATTCGTCGTAACAACATAGCAGTTCACTTAAATTCGATTCAAGTGGGTGCGGAAACCCTCAAGCCCGATACAGTGCTAGTCCATAACCAAGAGCGTACCGAACAACTATCGTTTGTATTACCCCAAAATACCCCCTACTCTCAGCCTTACTGGCTGCGCAAACCTGAGTTAAAAGGAATGTTCCAAGTGGATGAACAGTCACTAATTGGCTTGCCAGAAAATCCGCCTTCGCTCATGGCAACAATATCGGTTGAAATGGGCGGGGAAACTCTTGTATATCGAACTCCGGTATTGTTTCGTAGCACCGACCCGGTACAAGGTGAGCGCTATCGCCCACTGGAACTAACGCCGCCGGTAACGGTGAACATGGAAAAATCAGTCCTCCTTTTTTCAGAAGATACCCCTCAGGAAGTGCTACTCTTGGCTAAAAGCCATACGTCAGATTTTTCGGGCAGTTTATCGTTAGAAGTACCTGAAGGATGGCGCTATGAGCCAAGTTCGATTCCCCTCAATATCGAAGGGAAATACGATGAGGTAAAAACCGCCTTCACGCTGTACCCTCCTAAGGAAGAATCGCTCGGAGAAGTAAAGGCGGTAGTAACCACGCAAAATGGCACGTTCGATTATGCCCTCACACGTATTACCTATGAGCATATTCCAGTTCAAACCCTATTCCCTAAAGCAGTGGCAAAGGTGGTGCGGCTCGATATCCAAACTAATGAAGAAAAAATTGGCTATATCCCCGGAGCGGGCGATGTAATCCCCGAAGCCTTGCAAGCCATTGGGTATTCGGTTGATGTGCTCGCCGACGAAGATTTAAATGCCCAAACCTTCGTAAAGTACGACGTCATGATTATGGGAATCCGAGCCTACAATACCAATCCAAGATTAAAGTTTGTGCAAAAAGAACTGATGGATTTTGTGGAAGATGGTGGCAACATGATTGTTCAGTACAATACTACAAGCGGGCTTAAGCTCAACGATGTAGGCCCGTATCCGTTGAAATTATCGCGCGATCGCGTAACGGTAGAAGAGGCACAGGTTACCTTTCTGGCACCTGAACATAGCATTTTAAATTACCCCAATAAAATTACACAAGCCGATTTCGACGGGTGGGTACAAGAACGGGGACTATACTTTCCCAACGAGTGGGACGAACGCTATACTCCCATTTTTGAAATGCACGACCCCGAAGAAGACGAACGCAAAGGAAGTTTACTGGTGGCGCATCATGGTAAGGGAAGTTATATTTATACAGGCCTCTCCTTTTTTAGGGAATTACCCGCCGCCGTACCCGGTGCATATCGGTTGTTTGTGAACCTTATTTCGTATAAAAACGAAGAGAAAATAAAACTACCGAAAGAAAAATAACAGGCAGATAAGGATGAGTATACCAATGGCATGAGTTACCCAAAAAGGTAACTCATGTTCTTTTTTTAACAGGTTAAAATCACTTTCCCTTTACTTTTGCGTGCTTCGATAAATGCATGAGCTTCTGCGGCTTTTTCTAGCGGGAAGGTAGTATCTACATAGGGGGTAATCCATCCTTGTTCTACCCCTTCAATCAGTTGCATCGCCCATTTGCGCACTTTGCCCGGCTCGTGCCACAAGTGCCCCAAGTTCAGCCCAAACACAGAGCGATTGCGCCCTAGCAACGGAAACGGATGAAAAAAAGGCGTTTGTAGAATCGCTTTTGCTAGGTTAATCTTCCCTTGAAAGCCTGCTGCCGAAATACTAGCTAGACCAAACATGCCCAACCTGCCGGTTGCTCGCAAAATTTTATAGCTTTTTTTCCAATGTTTCCCTCCCATAGGATCGAGCACAAGCTCTACCCCTTTTCGGTTGGTAAGTTCTTTCATTTCAGGATACCAATCGTTAGTGCGGTAGTCAATCAAGTGGTGGTATCCTCTTTCTTTCAAAAATGCATGTTTTCCGCTACTAGCCGTGCCGTAAACCGTAGCACTAATGTGGTTGGCAATATCAATTGCTGCGAGCCCGACCCCACTACCTGCATTGTGTACGAGCATGGCTTCGTCTTCTTGCAAATTGCCCATCACAGTAATGAGTGCCCAAGCAGTTAAGTAGTTTACAGGAATCGTCGCGGCTTGTTCAAAGGTTAGCTTAGCTGGTTTATCAAACACTTGCACTTCGGGTACGCACACATGGGTAGCATAGCCCCCAAAACGAGTGAGGGCAAATACTTCTTTGCCTATGTGGCTTTCCTCTACGCCTTCGCCCACGGCAGTTACAATGCCTGCTACTTCGTATCCTACTACGCAGGGCAGCGGAGGCGCATCGGGGTAAAGCCCCTGCCGAGCGAGAATATCGGCAAAGTTGACCCCCGTTGCTTTTACCTTAATGCAAAGTTCACCGGGTTGAGGGGTAGGATCGGGCAGTTCCCGTACTGCCAGTACTTCGGGTTTTCCTGCCTTAGTAATTACCACTTGTAGCATAGTTTTTTTGCGTTTTGTTGAAAACTAAAACTACATATAAATCGGCAACTTTGGTAAATGTACTAAGAGCGCAATTTGGCTAGTTCTTCAAAAAGTTGTTTCTCGCGCGGGGATAAATTCGTGGGGATTTGCACACTCATTTTAATATACAAATCGCCTTTTTCGTCGGTACCTTCTCGTTTCATCCCTTTCCCTTTTAAACGAAGGGGCTTGTTTGGAGCCGTTCCCGGGGGCAACGTAACCGTTAAAGTTCCATCGGGTGCTTGAACGGTAATCTTTCCCCCCAGCACCAACTTGTAAAGGCTCACCGATACCGAGGTATATAATTTGCCATCTTCAAGGTTAAAGCGGCTATCGGGCATTACACGAATGGTTACGTACAAGTCGCCGGCAGGGCCTCCATTCAATCCGGGGTTACCTTTGCCTTTTAGCCTGATTCGCTTGCCATCTTCCAAACCGGGCTTCAGCTTAATACGCAAACTTTCGCCTCGGGTAGTGATAATGCGCGTAGTACCTCTAAACGCTTCTTCCATAGAAATCGTAATCGAGGTCTGCAAGTCTTCACCTTTCGCACGCGACGTGCCTCGTGTAAAGCCTCCACCAAAAAAGCGTTCAAAAAAATCGGAGAAGCCACCACCACCGCTGCTACCCCCTCCTCCAAAAATATCTTCAAAATCGCTGAAAGGAGAACCGCCGTTGAACCCACCTCCTGGATTACCAGTTTCTGCATATTGCCAATTTTTCCCCAGCATATCGTATTTCTTGCGTTTGGCGGGGTCGCTTAGCACTTCATAGGCTTCTTGTACCTGCTTAAATTTCTCTTCGGCAGCTTTATCGTCGGGGTTTTTATCGGGGTGATACTGACGGGCTAATTTCCGATATGCTTTTTTGATTTCCTCGGCACTTGCCTTTTTGCTCACCCCTAACGTCTGATAGTAATCTTGAAATTTCATAGGATGGATGTTTAGTTTTTCAATGAATGTATTTCTTTAAACTGAATAGTAGTGCCTTTAGGTTTATTTTCACGGTGTTTTTACCCAAAAAGCAGCAAAACGCAATAAGCCCGAAGGCTTGGTAGCACCTCGGGCTTTAAGGCTAGTTTGTTTCACAATTTAGGCAATGCCACTACCAAGCTTATTGTACAGCTATAGTACGTGCAGTTTTCGGAGTTTCTTCTTTGAATTTGGGTAAGGTTACTGTGAGTACCCCTTCTTGAAAAGTAGCTTCTACCTCGGCGATATTGATATTTTCGCTTAAGGTAAAGCGTTTTTCAAAGTTACGCGGAGCGAATTCGCGACGGCGGTACGTTTCTGTGTTTTCAGAGGCATCGTCGGAGTAGGCAATGACTAATTGATTTTTCTCGGTGCTAACCGCAAACTTTGCTTTGTTATATCCTGGTACTGCCAGCTCGAGTACAAAAGCTGCCTCAGTTTCCTTCACATTTACAGCAGGAAAAGCCACTTTGCGATGTAGTGGATGTGTAGCGGTCGGTGCATCGTTGAAAAATCCTTCTACCAAACTTTGGAAGGCAGGAGCAAAAGGTCTGTTTTTTACTTTGTAATACATAGCTATTGAGAGGTTTAGGGTTTACAAAATTGATATTTCAATAGGTTCACCTCCCTCATGACAAAGGATATTCCAAGGTAAAAAGCTTGATAAATCATGCCAAAATGGCACTATAATCATTCAATAGACCATAAAAGAGCGTCAAATAGGCAGATTTAATATGGTGATCTCTGCCGGATTTTCTGCAATCTATCACAGCCAGCGTTTCCGTTTAAAGTAAGTAATCATGAATAGGGCGATGGCAATCATCACCCCCCAAAAAATAGGATACGAGTATCGGTACTGCAACTCAGGTAGATAGTTGAAGTTGGTCCCGTAAATTCCGGCTAAAAAGGTAAGGGGAATGAACACCACCGAAAACACGGTCAGTACACGGATGATGTCGTTCAGGCGGTTGTTCAGTTTGGTTTGGTACAAGTCGAGCTGGTCTTTAAGCATTTCCCGGTAGCTTTCGGTGCTATCAATAATTTGGGTAATGTGGTCTTCTAAATCTTTAAGAAACGGCCTGGTACGTTCTTCAATCAGTTCTGAAGTCGATTTATAATACTGAGAAGAAATTTCGCGCAAAGGGCGGATGATTTTCCGCAAACTGTTTAGCTCGCGCCGAAATGTATTAATTTGCTCAAGGTGCTCGTTTTTCACTTCTTCGAGCAGTTTATCTTCCAAATCGTCGATTGGCTCGCCAATTACCCCAATGATTTCAATGTATTGGTCGATAATAGCATCGAGCAAGGCAAAGGCGAGGTAGTCGCTTTTTCGGTGCCGAATTTTGGTAGTAGGGTTAATGAGGCGCTGCCGAACGGTATCAAACACATCGTCAGTTCCTTCTTGAAAGGTAATCAGGTAGTTATCACCCAATATCATACTGAGTTGTTCAGCCTCTACGTTCTGATCTTCGCGCTGATAGCGAAGCATCTTTAATACAAAGAAAATATGCTGCTCTACTTCTTCGTACTTGGGGCGGTGCTCGGTATTCAAGATATCTTCTTGCACCAGTATATGTACCCCAAAAATATCCCCAATTTGTTGAATGAACTTCGGCTCGTGTAGCCCGACCACGTTTACCCAACAGGTTTTCCCTTCTTGCTCTATCAGTTCGGGAAGCTTCTCAAGAGCTACGTTTTTGTGTGTTTCGCAATGTTCGGCATCGTAGAGCATTACGTCCGCATAGGGTTGTTCCACTTTCGCCGTACCCACAAAAATGAGAGCTCCGGGTGCTGCTCCAATTTTTTTGGTTTCACGCGAAACCGACGTTTTTATCATCAGTTTTTTAAAAAGATTCATAGAAAGCATAATTCAACTAAAAAAAGCGTTCTTTGCCGCAACTGATTAAATGATGTTATGAGTGGAATTTATCTGCACATTCCGTTTTGCAAACAAGCCTGCCATTATTGCGACTTTCATTTTAGTACGAATGCAACGCATAAGCACGATATGGTACAGATGCTCGCTAAGGAAATTACACTGCAAAAAGGATATTTGAAAGATACTGTGGAAACTATTTACTTCGGAGGGGGGACGCCGTCTCTGTTATCGGCTGGGGAAATTGCGATACTACTCGAAACGATTGCCCAAACCTTTTCGGTAGAACCACAGGCAGAAATTACCCTCGAAGCCAACCCCGACGACTTACGCGTGGCCTCGTTCCTTACCGATGTAAAAGCTACCGGTGTAAACCGACTGAGCATTGGTATTCAGAGTTTTCATGAACCGCATTTGCGCTATTTAAACCGTGCTCACACAGCAGAAGACGCACTCAACGTGGTGCAACGCGCCAAAAAAGCAGGGTTTGCAAACCTTACTATCGATTTAATTTATGGCATCCCTGCAGAAGATCACCACATTTGGGAACGCGATTTAGCTCAAGCTCTTGCCTTGCACATTCCCCACATTTCAGCCTATTGCCTTACCATCGAAGAACGTACAGTATTTGGCAACTGGCTCAAAAAAGGGAAAATTAAAGCCGTAGAAGAAGAGTTTGCCGCACAACAGTTTGAATACCTAGTCGAAACGCTCGCACAAAACGACTACGAGCAGTACGAAATCTCCAATTTTGCACGCGCCGGCGCTTACTCGCGCCACAACCGAAACTATTGGCGGCAAGTCCCTTACCTTGGCATTGGCCCGGGTGCCCATTCGTTTAATGGTACCTCGCGGCAATTTAATGTGCGCAATAATGCCCACTATTTAAAAGCTCTTACCAACGAAACCTTACCTTTCGAGCGCGAAACCCTTACCCGCTCCGATAGCATTAACGAGTACCTCATGACCTCGCTGCGTACACAAGAAGGGTGCAACCTTGGGTATTTAAAAAACACTTTTGCTTACGACCTACTCCACGAACAAACCGCCACCCTTCGGCGAATGCACCAAGCCGGCTGGTTGCACTACACCGAAACCCACCTTCAACTTACTCCAAAAGGAAAGCTCCTCGCCGATGCGATTGCCGCCGACTTATTCCTCACTTCTTAAAAAGGAATTACTCTTCTCGCATTTCGTTATAGGCTCTTGCAGCAAATGGTATGGAGCTACAAAAAGCTACCGAGGAGCCGTTATTCTGATAAATCTTTAAAAGCAAGGCCAATCAACCGCCCATTATGCCAGTCATATAAATAACCGGGTATTTAATATTGCTTCCGAAGCTCTCCTCATTTTTTTAGTTATTTTCAGAAAGAGAATCAACGTGAATAGCCTTATGAAAAAAGCCAAAAAATATTTACCCATGAGCCGAGTATTGCTCTTCCTTATCGTTGGTATTTTCAATACTGTTTTGATCCGCCCCGAAGATATTGGTAGCCTGAAAAACTACTTAGGTTATGTGCTTTTGCTGCTAGGAGTTTTCGATGCCTTTTTTCTGATAATACGATATTTTAAACATCATAAAAGTGAACAATCGTGATAACTCTCTTGTGAGGTTTTTTCTTTCTTTTAACCTAAACTTCCAAATGGCTGCCAACTCCATCCGTTCCATTATTCGCTTAGTGTTATTGATAGGCACGATAGCCTCTTT
Organism: uncultured Roseobacteraceae bacterium; assembly: GCA_964394585.1. Taxonomy (GTDB): domain Bacteria; phylum Bacteroidota; class Bacteroidia; order Cytophagales; family Flammeovirgaceae; genus CAYUJH01. Next base: position 7,651 of record CAYMYI010000004.1, on the reverse strand, counting down.
GTTTTTTGTTCCATGGCCTTTGCTAATTGCCTGGGCGAAGCCTCTCCCTAATACTGTGCAAGAACAGGTAAACCGCGTAACAGAATATGGGTTCGATGGGGTTATCGTATATATTGACCGAGGAGGCACTCCCCCGCAACTGTATGCCGCCGGATTGAAGAACAAAGCTCATAACCTACCAGCAGATCCGCATGCCTTATTTAAAATAGCGAGTATCGGGAAATTATACGATGCCGTAGCTGTTGCCAAATTAGTAAGTGCCAATCGTTTGTCTTTAGAAAAAACAGTTGCCGAATATTTTCCCAAATTTTCCGATCGTTTGGAAAATGCCGACAAAATCACGTTACGAATGCTGGTACAACACAGAAGTGGACTGCCTAATGTAACCAATACCCCCAACTTTTGGACAAACCCACCAAAGAGCAATTCAGAAGCCCTCGAAAGAATTTTTGATCTTCCTGCCCAATTTACCCCTGACGAAACGTACGAATACTCAAACACGAATTACCTATTAATCACCGAGTTGATTGAAAAAACCGTAGGCTGTTCGAAATTCCAATACATTAAGCAAGAAATTTTATCCCCGCTTGGACTACAAAATACTTTCGGCTCTATCCATGAAGTCGATATGGACGATGTAATGAGTGGGTACTACGTAGGGGTGAAAGAAGACATCAAAACCAGCGATTACGGGTCGATGGTTGCCACTGCTGAAGATGTAGGCATTTTCCTAAGAGCCTTAAACAGCGGTACTTTACTTACAAAAGAAGAAGAGGAAATCTATACCAAATTGTACCGATACAACCACACAGGGCTAATTCCCGGCTACCAAAGCATTGCTAAGTATCATGCGGATATCGATGCTGTAGTGATTCAGTTTACCAACACCACCGATTTTGATGGTTACCATTGGCCTCTATCAGAAATTTTGTACAGCCGCATTGTAAAAATCCTGAGGAAGGAAATCTAGCCTCAAAACCTTTGCAGTTCCTTGCGAAAACGTTTCTAAGCGCTCCCTTGCACTTGGTTAACGGTCATGAAATATCAAATCGGAGTGCTTGGCAATATGGTTTTCGCCCCACTGGAAAAGCGTCTTCAAAAGGGGGATTACCGATTGCCCATATTCCGTAAGGGAATATTCCACTTTGGGGGGTACTTGTTCATACACCTGCCGACTGACGATGGTATGGTATTCTAAATCTTGTAAAGAGCGAATTAGCATTTTTTCGCTGATTTCGGGAATCTCCTTCTTCAGTTCATTAAAACGCATTTTTCCTTTAGCCAAAGATGCCACAATCAGGAGTTTCCATTTGCCCCCTAATACTTCCATAGAACAGCGGATACCACAATAATTCAGAGGTCTGCCGGTTTCGTCGGTAATGTCAAGATTTACGGGATATTTCGATTTGAACTGCTTTTTCATATGTCGGTACTTTTTCCCTAAGATACTGACATTTTTGACAGTGCCCTACATTTTGAGAGCTTCTTTCAAGACTATAATTTTCATCAAATTTAACCTTAAATACAGATTATCATGATGAAAATAGCCATGTTTGGCGCTACCGGAATGCTTGGAAAAGCAGTAGTGCAACAATTTTTACACGATGGTTTCGAGCTGAGTGTTTTAGTACGAAAAGGCAAAGAAACAAAAGTACCTCAGCAGTGTAAGGTCATCATCGGAGATTTACAAAACCAGACAGATATTGAAAAAACGATGGAAGGCTGCCAGGCGGTTTACCTAAACCTTTCAGTTGCGCAATCGTCGCGAGAACACGACTTCCAGCCGGAGCGGGAAGGTATCCAAAGTATATTAAAAGTTGCCACAAAGCAGAATATCCAGTGTATTGGGTATCTTTCCTCGTTAGTACAGCTATATCAGGGGATGGATGGGTTTGATTGGTGGGCATTCCGCATAAAGAACGATGCCGTCCGATGGATCACAGAGCATTATCTTCCGCCCTTCTACGTTCATGGAGAATTTCGACCAAGGGGCCTACCGACAAGGAACTAACATTGCCTTGGCAGGAACTTCGGAACATCCTATGTACTTTATTGCCGCCGCCGACTATGCAAAAATGGTGAGTCGTGCTTTTCAACGGTTTGATGGAAGCAATGCCGACTACATTATACAGGGTACAGAAGCCTATACCGCCAACGAAGCCGCCCATATTTTTGCGCAAAATTATACCCAAGAAAAAATGAAGGTAATGACACTGCCATTTTGGATGCTGCGTTTCTTTGGCAGGCTTTCGCCAAAATTCAACTATGGGGCAAACATTGTAGAAGCTCTCAATAAATATCCAGAACAATTTCAAGGCAAAGAAGCTTGGGATGCATTGGGGAAACCACAAATCACGTTAAAACAATATGCACAACAGAAATAAGATAGCATCATGAAAAAATCATTTTTAGCCATTATCAGTGCCTTTATATGGGTGAGCGGAACGCTATTTCTGCGCAACGAGATTTTGCTAAAAAGCTACTGGGTAACTCATTACGAACAGCTAGGCATCATTTTTCCCAGTGAACCAATCAACGGGGTGGTATGGATGATTTGGTCTTTTTTGTATACCATACTGTTCTTCATCTTAGCAAAGAAATACAATCTTATACAAACTGCTTTATTAGCTTGGTTTTCAGGCTTTGCCCTCATGGAAATTGTGGTGGGCAACATGGGGGTTTTACCTTTTGGTATTTTGATTTTTGCAATCCCAATGAGTTTAGTAGAAGCTTTTGGAGCTAGTTTCATCATGCATAAACTTTCTCCACAGAAGTAATAAAGGGTGTGCGTTGTAGCGTAAAAACCATTCACTTATTTGCAGGAAAGTTCATTCTTTCGGAAAAAATCTTCTAAGCAAATTAAACCATTTTACAGCCAGGGCATCAACTAAGTAATACTTGCTTAAAACGAAACAACCATGATAAGACTCTACTCTTGTTTGCTTTTCATTTTGATGGCGCACCAAGGCACGGCTCAAACTACCCAACAACTCAAACAAGCCGCTGCTTCATTCCCGCCTATGCCTAGAGAAACAGCCGATTTAGCCCCTTATGTGCGCGGCTTACCCACATTTGCTTCGGGCGCACCTTTCAACGATTTGGACTTTACGATTTTTGATACCGACTACATGGATGGCGAAAACAGTGGTGCCGATGTTTTTATGCCCGTAGACCCTTCCGACCCGTTCCCCGGAGCAGATAAAGTAAAATACATCCGTTGCATTCTAAATACCGACTTAAATCAGGTGTATGGCAGCGCGGATGCCGATAGAATCATACTCGGTACGCACGAAATTGGCGTGCCCTTCTTTTTGCGCGGTGCTGATGGCATTGATAATGACTATGCTGTCATTCAACATCTCGATTTCGAAGCAGGATATATCCAATTAAAAGGAGCTGCAACTGATTATGATTTGGTGTATTGTACACTTGAACAGGGATGCCAAACAGAGGGCTGGTATCTTTTTTATACTGCAAACAATAACATCGACCTAATTGCTTTCATCTATCCGTGTTGGGATATCGAACCATCTGTCAGTGGAAATCCGCCCAATAACCTCAACCCGATTTGTAACTCCGATAGTACATTGAGCCTAAACAATCCCAATCATTTCAAATACGCCCAACCAATTGATACTAAAATTGCTTTAGCAAATGGCATTGCCCAATTTGGAAGTAATGGAAAAGAAGTGATTGGCGGAATGACCGTTGACCGTGAAGGTAATGCTTACTTCTTTGGGCTTACCGATGGAAATTTGGACGGGAATACCGATGCAGAAAATGAAATCTTCATCATCAAATTGGACATCAACGGCAGCCCACAGTGGGTTACCGAATTGCCTATCGCAGAAGGTACCATGCTCAAAGATGGCATTACTGACGAACGATACTTGTATGTCTGTGGTAGAACTTTGGGAAATTTGCCCGGCTTTACCAATGCCGGAAGATGGGACGGTATCCTCCTCAAACTCGACCTCGCTAATGGGCAAATTGTGGCATCTGACCAATGGGGCAATGCAGGGATTGATGGCTACGGCAATATTGAGCAAGATGATGACGGGCATATCTTCGTTTCTGCACAAGGTTCGCCGGTGGGGCAAGGCGGCACAGACGACGTGTACTTGGTTGCCAAGCATCGAAAATCGGACTTGTCAAACATTTGGCGGGAGCTCAACCCACCTAACGCCACGGGTTTCATTGCCTCTGCCGAAGCATGGGGTGGCTTGACGTACGTCCCGAGTGCTACTCCAGGAAATGGAAGGCTCATTGCGGCAGGTTGGTATTTTTCCGCTACCGGAGCAAACGCATTCGTTTCGGTGTATGAAAACCTGAATACAGCAAACCCTACTCGCCCACATTCTGAAATCATCAATGCGCAAGGTGTCCGAGCCGATTGGGTGTTGGACAATGCTGTGGATAGCCAAGGCAATATCTATGTAGCAGGCTTCACCACTGGCAATTTGGGTACTTCCCCACTTGGTGAAGGCGATGCATACCTCATCAAGTATTCGCCCCAACTGACCAACCCGGTTTACCAACAGTTTGGCACTCGTAAATCAGACTTAATCAGGAAGCTCATCATCCAAAATGACACACTATATGCCATTGGCTATACCTACGGAAACTATGCTGGAAATAATGCAGATCCGACGCAACTTTCAGGAGATGTCTTCATTCAGAAACTTGATAATAACTTAAACCTGTTAAACGGAATACAATTTGGCACACCACACGAAGACCGTGCGTATGGCTACATTTACCATCATAATTTACTGATTGGCGGGATGACAGAAGGCTACATGGCAGGCGATAATCTGGGTTCTTTTGATGGATTTTTAACAGCAGTTCGTACAAGCGACCTTTCCTTTGTGCAGCCGGTGGTATTATCAGCAAGCGACTCTCCTCTCAACTCTCGCGTCAGATTGTACCCAAACCCAACCCACGGCAGCATTTATTTCGATGTAGGTGAATTGGAACCCCGATTAAAAGCGATTAGTCTATTCAATAGTATAGGGCAAAAAGTGGCATCTCATCACATGAGTCAAAACAAAATGGATATTTCCCATCTTCCGAATGGATTGTATTTGGTGAAATTTGAATTTGACGATGGTAGCCTAGTCAAAAGAATCATCAAAAAATAATGATAGAGTGCAGACATTAGAAAATCTTACACTCCTCATCTTATTATCTCAAAGATATCAGCTTTTGATATAGTACCGTTTTCTTTCCGTCCGATCAAGAAGTTGCTAAAGCCTCACTTATTGCCCCTATGCGCTCAGAAGTGGCATAGGCGGGCGCTGTCAACCCAAAGTTCTCTAACACGCTAGGCACAAAAGCACACGTGGAAACCCCCATGATTCGTTCAGCCTGCTGAGCAGGGTGCTGCGGATCGTACACAAACAAAGAACCTTCCGGTACGTGGTACGCCGTGCTTCCGGTTTGGTCTTCTACTGGCTCGTTGTAAATTCCTAGCTGCGTTAAGTCGATAGGCAGCCCTTGGTAGCTGCCTTCTAACGTTTTTAAGTTCCGATGCCCAAAATCTACACTAAAAAAGCCTCCTTCTTTTTGGCGGAAACTCAATGGTTTTCCGTCGATGTAAAGAGTTTTCAGTTGCTCTACTAACGGAGTTACAAAGGCTTCACTCACTTTAAAATTGTACTGCGGATGCATTGCCGGTAACATTTCCCAAGCCGAATCGGGGATTTGCAAAAACGCCATGAGAGGCGCAAGATCTTTACAAGCCGTTTCCGTTAAAATCAACTTTGCCTCTGTAGCTTTTTGCCCCATGCTACTCGCCACTACTAACTTGTATTCTGGGTATTTCCGGGTGAATTGCACCAGCGTACCAAGAAATGCATCGAACTTATGCATGGTAAAATCAATCTCGTTGCGGTAGGTTTGCTTCCAAGTTTCGCTCAGTTCGTAGTCGTCGTAGTGCTCGGGAAATGTTGCTGCCCAATAGCGGTGCATTGTAGAAGCTACATGATTTGAGAGGTAAGTAGCAAACGCAGGCTGGGTAGTACGCATCAATTTCATGAACACATCAAAAGCTAAAATGGATTGGTACGAACGCCGACGTGTCCGAATCCAAGGCTTCATCCGCTCTTTTACCAACTGCCCGCCTACTTCTGCCAAGGTGCTCGGCTGTATGCCTAATTTGGGTAAAGTTGTTCCTAACTTGATTGCTCCTTTCCAATCAATCCCTGTATCAACATTCCGACCCGATTTCCGCGACATCGTTAGGTTGAACTGCTGAAAAGCCATCAGCGAATCAGGATGCACCGTGCTTTCTCCAGCAAACGGATCGGGAACGTAAAACGCATAATCGCGATAATTAGCAGGCGGCGGATAGCTATGCATCGATGCAAAAACCCCTGTGGAAATGCCTTGCTGTTGAGTGAGTTTCCAAATAGGGGGATAGTGGCGGTCTGCCTCGGTTAAATCTTCCCCAAAATCTTGAATATGATGTTGTACATTGGATACCCCCCGATGAAACGTAGGCCATGTAATCCAAGGTGATAAATGCCCTTCGTCTTCCGTAATGGTTTCATACTGAGTACATTTTGGAAGCAACTGCGCGGTATTCGACTGCGGATATTTACGACAATAATAATCCAAAATTGCCCAGGGCACTTCGTTGAGTTCAAAAAGTATGAGCTTTCGCATAGAGTTAAATTTTTAATGAATTTAGGAGAAGATTATTGTAGTGTTTGTTGCAGATAGCTTGCCATTTCTTCCTGAAGCTTTTGCGCTTCCTGCGCTGCTGCCTCGGCAAAGTCCTCTCCATTAGAGGCGTAAATCACTCCTCGAGAGGAGTTTACTAACAGGCCTACTTCTGCGTTTAGCCCTGCTTCCGAAACAGCCTGTAAGCTACCACCTTGCGCACCTACCCCAGGAACTAGTAAAAAATGATGGGGAATGATTTCTCGAATTTGCTTCAGTGCCTCGGCTTGAGTTGCACCTACTACATACATCAAATTCTCGGGAGTCCCCCATTGTTGGCTTTGGCGCAATACGCTTTCAAAAAGTTTTTCTTCCGCATTTTGTATGAAAAGATGCTGAAAATTACGGCTACCAACATTGGAGGTAAGTGCCAATAAAATCACCCATTTCCCCTTAAAAGCAAGGAAAGGCAATACGGAGTCTTCGCCCATGTAGGGCGCTACTGTAAGAGCATCAAAATCCATTTTTTCAAAAAACGCCTGAGCATACATGCGCGATGTATTGCCAATATCGCCACGCTTTGCATCGGCAATCTTAAAGGTGTTGGCAGGAAGCATTGCCAAGGTTTCTTCCAATATCTGCCAACCTTCCGCCCCTAACGCTTCATAAAACGCAGTATTGATTTTATAAGCTACTGCAAACGGAGCAGTTGCTTCGATGATTTGGCGATTAAATGCCAAAAATCCAGATGCATTTTTAGGTAGATGAGCAGGCAAACGATCTAACGCTGTATCAAGCCCTACGCATAAATACGATTGTTTTTCATGAATTTGCGCGATGAGTTCTTGTTGGTTCACAATATTGTTTTTTTAAAAGTGAGACACCCAAAAATAAGGTATCCTAAACGATTGCCACCAAAAGCCTAGCATACTTTTTACTCCTGCCTGAGTTCGAGGATTCCTTGAATGGCCTGTCGCAGTGGGATGAT
>CAYMYI010000003.1:46206-82114 GCA_964394585.1 uncultured Roseobacteraceae bacterium | reverse complement strand
TGTTGCGTATTGTGGTTACAAACTTTTTCATAAACTAGCAAGGTTTAACTTAAAACTGATGCAGTACCTCCGGCATTCTCTATCGCACTTTTGGCAGTTTCAGAAAATGCGTGTGCATAGACAGACAAAGATTTACTTAATTCTCCACGACCTAGAATTTTAACACGATCGTTACGATTCACCAAGTTAAGCTCTATTAATGTTGCAATTGTAAATTCTGTAATGCCCTTTTCTTCGGCAACTTTCTGTAAAAAATCTACATTCAATACTTTAAAAGCTACTCGATTTGGGTTTTTAAACCCAAACTTTGGCACACGTCTTTGCAAAGGCATCTGACCGCCTTCAAAGCCAAACTTTTGGCTGTATCCTGAGCGAGATTTAGCTCCCTTGTGTCCACGTGTTGAAGTTCCTCCTTTGCCCGAGCCTTGTCCTCTTCCTACACGCTTTTTACTTTTAGAAGAGCCTGATGCCGATTTTAAACTATGTAAATTCATCAGATTGTAATTTTATACAAGTTCTAAATTTTATATCTGTTCAATCACCACCAAATGATTAACCGTTTTCACCATTCCTAAAATCTGTGGTGTGCCTTCTACCTCAACACTTCGGTTGATTTTGCCAAGCCCTAAAGCCTTAATAGTCCTTTTTTGACGTTCAGGTCTTTTAATTGTACTTTTTATTTGAGTAATTCTATATTTAGCCATACCCTAGAGCGATTATCCGTTAAAAACCTTTTTAAGATTTACACCACGTTGAGCTGCTACTGCACGAGGATCTCTCATTTTTAATAATGCATCGAAAGTGGCTTTCACTACGTTGTGAGGATTTGAAGATCCTTTTGATTTTGCTAAAACATCTGTGATTCCTGCTGACTCAAGCACAGCACGCATTGCACCTCCCGCAATTACTCCCGTACCAGTAGAAGCTGGTTTAATCAGTACAAATCCTCCTCCGTACTTGCCCTCCATTGTATGTGGAATGGTACCATTTAAAATAGGTACTCGAATCAAGTTTTTCTTAGCATCATCGATGCCCTTTGTAATTGCATCTGTAACTTCATTAGCTTTACCGAGTCCGTAGCCCACCGTTCCATTACCATTTCCTACAACTACAATGGCTGAGAAGCTGAACCTTCTACCCCCCTTTACTACTTTAGCGACCCTTTTTATTGCTACGACTTTTTCTTTTAAGTCAATGTCACTAGCTTTTACTTTTCTATTTGCTGTTTCTTTCATTTTGATTGACTTTTAGAATTCTAGACCTCCTTCACGAGCTCCATCTGCTAATGCTTTTACTTTACCGTGATACAGATAGCCATTTCTATCAAACACCACTGAAGATATGCCTTCATTTTTAGCTTTCTCTGCCACTTTTTCACCTACTTTCTTCGCTAGCTCAACATTCGTATTCAGTTTACTTCCCAATTCTCGAGAAGAAGCAGACACCAAAGTTCTACCGGTTGTGTCATCCACAAGTTGAACATATAAACCTGTATTACTCTTGAAAACGGACATTCTTGGGCGAGTAGGAGTTCCTGAAATTTTTTGGCGAATTCCTCTCTTGATTCTTAATCTTCTTAAAGATTTCTTGCTCTCCATGACAGTGTTATAGTTTATTTTCCTGCAGATTTTCCTGCTTTACGTCTAATTTGTTCACCTTGGAAGCGAATACCTTTCCCTTTATAAGGTTCAACCTTTCTAAGCGACTTCAGTTTAGCTGCTATCTGACCGACCAATTGTTTATCTGTACCTTCTAGAGTCACTGTAGGGTTTTTACCTTTCAAAGTTTCAGCACTAGCCTTAACTTCCTCGGGCAATCTGAAATATACGTTGTGAGAATATCCTAAATTTAATTCGAGAATATTCCCTGGTTTAACTTCAGCTCTGAAACCTACACCCACTAACTCTAGCGTTTTCTTATAACCATTTGTAACGCCTTCAACCATATTAGCAATTAAAGCCCGATACAGACCATGCTTCGATTTAGTTGCCTTAGACTCCGAGGTTCTTTCTAGTGATAGACTACCCTCTTCAATATTTAGCTCAATAGTTTCACTAAATGTCTGATTAAGTTTACCTTTCGGACCTTCTACAGTAATAATATTATCCTTGACATCTATTTTTACCCCGTTTGGGATTGATAATGGATTGCTTCCTATTCGAGACATAATAAACTACTAATTATAATTAATATATGTAACAGAGCACCTCGCCGCCAATGTGCAAGCTTCTTGCTTCTTTATCTGTCATCACACCACGAGAGGTCGACAGAATTGCTATACCAAGGCCATTAAGTACCCTTGGAAGGGTATCAGCACTTGCATATTTACGCAAACCAGGTTTGCTTACTCTTTCCAAATGCACCATAGCAGAGAGTTTTGTCTGCGGATTGTATTTGAGGGCAATTTTGATAATCCCTTGAGGATGATTTTCCTCTACAAACTTGTACCCCTGAATATATCCTTTATCGTATAAAACCTTCGTAATTTCCTTTTTGATGTTGGAAGCCGGTATCTCTACAATACGATGATTTGCCTTGATGGCATTTCTTAATCTCGTTAAGTAATCAGCTATTGGATCTGTCATTACACTATCAATTTAATTTTAACAAGCAATAAGCAAACTACCAGCTTGCCTTTGTAACTCCGGGAATTTTCCCTTGAGAGGCTAACTCTCTAAATGCTACCCGAGAAATTCCAAAGCGTCTCATGTAACCTTTGGGTCTTCCCGTCAGTTTACAACGGTTGTGCAATCGTACAGGTGATGCATTTCTTGGCAACTTGTCAAGTGCTTCGTAATCACCTTTCGCCTTCAATTCTGCACGCTTTTTAGCATACTTAGCAACTAATTTTGCTCTTTTTCGTTCGCGTGCCTTTACTGCTTCTCTTGCCATGTGTATTTCTTATTTTTTGTTTTTGAAAGGCATTCCTAATGCTTTAAGTAGCTCGTAACTTTGTTCATCAGACTCTGAGTCGATTACAAAGCTGATATCCATCCCTGCAATACGCTTCACTTTATCAATTGATATTTCAGGAAAGATAATTTGTTCCTTCACTCCTAGCGTATAATTCCCACGACCATCAAAGCTCTTGTCGCTTACGCCTTTGAAATCGCGTACCCTAGGAAGGGCTATAGTTACTAACCTATCTAAAAACTCATACATACGATCTCCACGAAGTGTAACACGAGTACCTATGGGCATTCCTTCACGCAGCTTAAAGTTTGAAACTGATTTTTTTGCGTATGTAGGAACTGCTTTTTGACCGGCAATCAATGTCAATTCATCAATGCCAATATCTACTAATTTCTTGTCAGATACTGCATCACCGATACCTCGGTTGATTGAAATCTTCTCCAATTTGGGCACCTGCATTACCGATTTCAAGTTGAATTTCTCTTTCAACATGGGCACCACTTCCTCTTGGTATTTCTGTTTTAATCTAGGTGTAGCCATTAGTCAATAAATTCTCCTGTTTTTTTAGAGTATCTTTTCAACTTACCTGTAGATTCATCAATTTTCCGACCTACACGTGTAATTTCCCCATTTTTGGGATCTAGCAACATAACATTACTGATGTGAATAGGAGCTTCTGTACGCTCTTCGCCTCCTTCCGGATTATTGGCAGAAGGTTTCACGTGTTTTGTTACTAAGTTCACTTCGCTAATTACCACGCGGTTCTTATCTCGAAGCACTTTAAGTACAGCCCCTTCTTGATTTTTGTGGTTTCCTGCTATTACACGAACCTTATCACCAACTTTTATTTTGAACTTGATATTCTTCATCGCTTATAATACTTCTGGAGCTAACGAAACTATTTTCATAAACTGTTTTTCTCTTAACTCGCGTGCCACAGGTCCAAAAATACGCGTCCCTCTCGGTTCATTATTATTGTTCAATAGAACTGCGGCATTATCTTCGAAGCGAATATATGACCCATCTTTTCTTCTAACTTCTTTGCGAGTACGCACTACTACTGCCTTAGAGACAGTTCCCTTCTTGAGATTGCTCGAAGATAGTGCTGACTTTACCGTAACTACAATTTTATCACCAACAGATGCATAGCGTTTTCCTGTACCCCCTAGAACTCGAATGCAAAGTACTTCTTTTGCACCACTATTATCGGCAACGCTTAATCTAGACTCTTGCTGTACCATTTCTTAATCGATTTTAAATTCTTAGAAAATGACGTAAATAGCAGTATTGACTAACGAGCTCTTTCGATTACCTCTACTAGTCTCCATCGCTTTCTCTTACTTAGAGGTCGGGTTTCCATGATGCGTACTCTATCACCAATCTGGCAAGTATTTTCTGCATCGTGAGCCATAAACTTGGTAGTCTTCTTTGTAAATTTTCCGTAGATAGGATGTTTAATTTTTCGCTCTACTACTACTGTGATAGAGGAATCCATTTTGTTGCTTACAACTAATCCTATTCTTTCTTTTCTTCGTTTCCTTTCCATCGGTCATGTATTTACTTGCCAAATTGCGCAAATAGACTTTTAATTCTTGACTTTCTTAAACCTATAGGGTATTCCTCTTGCCCTAAGTATTGGTACACATTTTCCGGTGTTATTTCACCACTTGAAATTTTTTCAGATAAACCTGCCGCCACCTTCTCGTTCAAAATAGTTTTCATAGTGGCAATTTCTTTTCTTAATACCGTAATCCGTCTAGGATTTTCTAAAGGAGAAACTGCATGGGCAAATTTTAGGCGCTGCAACTCTCGCTGTGTAGCGTCAATCGTATCATTCAGTTCTTTTACTGAAAGGGCTCTGAATTCTGCTGTTTTTTTCATTACTTCAATTATTAACCGTTGTAATCTACTCGGGTAACAAATTTGGTTTTAATGGGCAACTTTTGAGCTGCTAGGCGCATAGATTCTTTCGCAATATCAATGCTTACACCATCCGATTCGAAAAGAATGGTACCCGGACGCACGGTTGCTACCCAATACTCAGGAGATCCTTTTCCTTTACCCATACGTACCTCAGCTGGCTTTTTAGTTATAGGCTTATCAGGAAAAATACGAATCCAAACTTTTCCTTCCCTTTTCATCGAACGGGTTAAAGCGATACGAGCTGCCTCAATCTGACGAGAAGTTATCCAACCTGTCTCTAATGACTTAATACCAAAACTCCCGAAAGAAACCATATGACCACGCTGGGCGATTCCACGCACTCTTCCTTTCTGCTTTTTTCTAAACTTAACTCTCTTAGGTTGTAACATAATAGCTACTATTATGGTAGAAAATTATTTAATGCAATAACATAGAACACCTAACTAATATAGGTATACGCTATTCCCACAATATATATTCTCTGCTTAATATTTGAGACTTGTGCCCGTGTACAAACAGACATAGTTTCTCTTAAGGGAGTGCAAAGATAAACTTATGCACGGAAATAAAAAAAGAAATATCAGTTTTTTATAAAATTAATTACAGGGTAGGTTGGGCTTGCCCTTCGCGTATGGCTTGAAGCACTGAAATCGCATAATCTATTTCTTCTTTTGTATTATGCTTATCAAACGAAAAGCGAACAGGAGTATATTGTTGAGGCAGATTTAATGCTCGAATGACATGAGACCCTACACTTGCTCCACTTGAGCAAGCGCTCCCACCTGATGCCGCAACCCCTTGTAAATCTAATTGAAACAAAAGCATGCCACCCCCAAATCTAGGAGAAAAGCCCACATTTAAAACTGAAGGCAGGCTATTTGCCAAATCGGATGACTTGCCATGAATCTTAAACTCTTGAGGGAAATGTCTCTCTAGTTGCATCAGCATATACTCTTTTAAAGACTGCATGTGAGCTACCGCTTCTCGACTCGAATGTAAAGAGCGTTCGAGTGCTTTTGCTAAACCGATAATACCGTAAGTATTCTCGGTACCACCCCGCATACTACGCTCTTGGCCACCTCCGGTTATGAAAGGGGCAACTGACAACCCTTTTCGAACATATAAAAAGCCTACACCTTTGGGTCCATGAAACTTATGTCCTGCTCCTACTAAACTATGCAAAGGAAGCTGCTTTAAATCATAGTTAAAGTAGCCAATGGTTTGCACAGTATCGCTGTGAAAAAAAGCACCGTGTTCTTGGCATAGAGCAGCGATTTTTTCTATTTCATTCAGGTTCCCTATTTCGTTGTTGCCATGCATTAACGAAACCAATGATTTAGGGTTTTCTTTCAATAAAGAAGCAAGATGGTCTAAATTGAGTTGTCCCTCTGCATTATGCTCTACTAAATGAAGCAATAGTTTCCCTTTAGCTGCAAGATCTTCTAAGGTATGCAATACAGCGTGGTGTTCTAAAGCGCTAGTAATCGCAACCTGAATTTCTTCTGTTTCTACAATACCTCTCAAGAATGTATTATCTGCTTCGGTTCCCCCAGAAGTGAAGTATATTTCAGAAGGAGACGCATTCAATAACTCCGCAATAGTACGTCTAGCTTTTTCTATGGCTGTTTTTACATTTCTACCATACGAATGTGTAGAAGAAGGATTGCCAAAACCTTCTTTCAGATAAGGCAGCATAGCTTCTATTACTTCCGGATCAAGGGCTGTTGTAGCCGCATTGTCGAAATATACATTCATATAGCAACATGTTTACTAGTTAATGAAATACAGTCTATTGAGAATATATTGAATTCGCGTAAAAGCGACAAACCTACCTTTAGTCATTTGCGCGAAATGCGATAATTTCCTTGATATCTTCAATAATTTTGTTCGCCAAATGCTCTGAAGTAGAGGGAGAGTCGGACTCAGAGTAAATTCGAATAATAGGCTCTGTATTCGATTTACGCAAATGCACCCATTCTTGGTCAAATTCAATTTTCACACCATCCTCGCGGTTGATTGGGCTATTTTGGTATTTCTCTACCATTTTCTCTAAAATTTGATCTACATCCATTTCAGGGGTCAATTCAATTTTGTTTTTAGAGATATGATAATCGGGATACGTTTTGCGCAACATTTTAGCACTTCCTTTAAAAGTTGCTAAATGCGATAAAAACAAGGCAATTCCTACGAGCGCATCACGTCCATAGTGTAGCTCAGGATAGATGATGCCTCCATTACCTTCTCCACCTATGACAGCACTTGTTTCTTTCATTTTTGCTACTACGTTCACTTCACCAACAGCAGAGGCGTGGTAGGTTTCCCCTAATTTTTCGGTAACATCTCGAAGTGCTCGGGTAGAAGATAAGTTAGAGACTGTACTTCCTTTTTGGTTTTTTAGCACATAGTCTGCCACAGCCACCAGCGTATACTCTTCGCCAAAAGGGGTTCCATCTTCGGCAATGAGTGCCAAACGATCTACATCAGGGTCGACCACAATACCTAAGTGGTAGTTTCCTGCCTCAATTTTATTGCAAATTTCTGTCAAATTTTCAGGGAGCGGTTCAGGGTTATGAGGGAACTTACCAGTGGGTTCTCCATATAATACTTCCACATTACGCACACCCAATGCTTCTAATAATTTAGGGACTGCAATTCCTCCTACTGAATTTACGGCATCTACTATAATGCGAAAGTCTTTGGCAGCGATAGCCTCAGCATTCACAAGGGGTAACGCAAGAATTTGTTCAATGTGCTTATCTAAGTGCGTTGCGTCCTGTGTGATTTTGCCCAGCTTAGCTCCTTGTACATATGTAAATACTTCTTTTTCTGCTAGTTCTAAAATTTCAAGGCTATCGGCTTTGGTAACGAACTCTCCATTACTAGCAAGGAGTTTAAGGGCATTCCAATTTGCCGGATTATGGCTCGCCGTAATAATGATACCACCACCTGCTTGTTCAGTTTTTACTGCCAACTCTACCGTTGGGGTAGGAGCTAACCCAAGATCTACCACATGGATGCCCAACCCGCTCAGCGTAGCACATGCCAATTGGTTTATCATCATTCCGGAAACACGTGCATCGCGACCTACCACTACTTTCTTCGGTAGGCCTTCTTGAGAAAGCAACCATGTTCCGTAGGCACTCACGTATTTTACTACATCCGCCGGTGTGAGCCCCTCTCCTATTTTGCCCCCAATTGTGCCTCGAATTCCTGATATTGATTTTATGAGCGTCAAAGTGATTGTCAATTTGATGAAGTCGCAAAAGTAACAATTTTACTGACTTGGGCTGAAAGTGTTTTCTACTTTCTTCTTCGTAGACTTTCCCTATATTTCCCTTTACATTTTGTGTTTATGCACTCTAAAATGATTTAAAATGGAAAAATCATATAACAGCAAAATGCGAATCTTCTACATCAGAAACATTCTAAATAGATAATAACACAGGGTATGCCCATTCAACAACTAAATCCAGGTATATGGCAGCTCGCCATAGATACCGGCGGAACATTTACCGACTGTATAGCCCGCTCTCCTCAGGGGAATCGAATGTATGTAAAAGTGCTAAGTAGCGGGCGCTTACGAGGAAAAATCGTACGGATAGAAAACACCAAAGAACTAACGATAGAAGCTAATTGGCTTTCCGAACGCTCTCTGTTCGAAGGGTACACTTTTCACCTACTTCACAACAGGCAAGAGGTACGTATTGCATCACACTTTCAAAATAAGTTGATTTTACAAGACGAATTAGAGCAACGCCCAAAAGAAAACACCTATTTTGAGATATATGCTAACGAAGAGGCACCGATACTTGCCGCTCGTTTGGTTACACAAACTTCTTTGCAAGACTCTTTACCTCGTATGAGGATGCGTGTAGGGTCTACAAAAGGAACTAATGCTCTCTTAGAAAGGAAAGGAGCTAAAATTGCGTTTATTACTAACAATGGGTTACAAGATATTTTAAGGATAGGAACTCAACAACGCCCCCACATTTTTTCATTAAAAATCACTCGTCCTCAGCCATTGTACGAACAAGTGTATGGAATTACAGCCCGCATAAAACATAATGGGGATCTTTTACACCATTGGGTGGAAGATGATATAAACGCCATCATTCAAAAACTAAAGAAAGAAAAGATAGAATCGGTTGCCATAGCGCTGCTGCATAGCTATCGGTATCCGCTGCATGAAAAAAAGCTTAAAAGAGCCTTAGAGCACGCCAACATTTCTTTTATTTCTTGTTCAGAAGAATTGGCACCACTTATAAAACTACTTCCCCGCGCTAGCACAGCAGTGGTCAATGCCTATCTAGCTCCCATCATCCATCAATACATTCAAAATATAGCTCAGCAAGTCCCGAAAGAATACCTGATGTTGATGAGTAGCGCAGGAAGTTTGCAGCAATCCTCAAGTTTCCACCCTAAAGACAGTTTATTGAGCGGTCCCGCCGGAGGAGTAGTAGGAGCTGTAAAAGCAGCAAGAGATGCTGGCTTTCAGAAAATCCTAACACTAGATATGGGAGGTACTAGTACCGATGTAGCTCACTATAACAAACAGTTTGACTACCAATTTGAAACTACCGTAGGCGATGCTACTGTATTTAGTCCTTCGCTGCATATTGAAACCGTGGCTGCTGGTGGAGGCTCTCTGTGCCAACTAAAAAATAACACGCTGGCAGTCGGTCCTGAAAGCGCTGGGGCACAACCTGGCCCTGCATGCTATGGGAATGGGGGGACACTTACGCTAACCGATGTAAATGTACTGCTAGGGCGCACCGATCCCGAATATTTCAGTGTACCCTTGCACGATAGTGCGGCGGAGGCGGCTTTCGAAGAAGTGTATAATGCTGTGATTGCATCCGACTCCCATGCTTCGCGCGATTCTGTCCTGGAAGGTCTTGTAAAAATAGCCAACGAGAAAATGGCTAATGCTATTCGGAAAATCTCGATTGACAAAGGGTATGACCCAAAGGAGTATGTTTTGCTTGCTTTCGGAGGTGCCGGTGGACAACACGCAGCCGAAATTGCTGAACTTTTACGCATGAAGACGGTGGTGGTTCCGTATGAAGCCGGTCTACTCAGCGCTTCTGGTATTGGCAGTGCTGCCCTCGAAAAATTTGAGATTCAGCAAGTGCTCCAACCTCTTGATGCTGTAGTAGATAAAATTGCCACGATCGTATCAAACTTATTTACTCAAGCTACTGCAAAGTTTGAAAATGAGGGCTACAATGGGCAAGATGTCCAACTTACACAAACCCTGCTGTACATGCGTTTACAAGGGCAAGAAACTACTATTGAAATTTCTTGGAAGGAGGGTTCTAATCTTCAAAAAGACTTTAAAGCAGCATATACACAGTTGTATCAACATTGGATAGCCAACCGAACAATTGAGGTAGAATCCATTAAAATAATTACCGCTATTGATTCGCCATCTTTTCAAAAAGCCACTCCCGATATTCCTACGGCATATACCCCCGACCCTTCTCATGCATTACGAAGCTTCTCAGGGGGTACTTGGCATGACACTACTCCTGTGTATGTTTGGGAAAGTCTGAACGAAGGGGCTTATTTCAATGGACCTGCGCTTTTGGTTAGCAACTTTAGCACTACGGTAGTCCCCGTGGGCTGGCAATTGGAGCTCAACAGCCAAAAAACTGCTATACTGCGTGCTATCTCTACCCATAAACCAACCCAACCTCAATCGCAAGAACCTGAAGCCATCGCCCTATCTTTATTTACCAATCGATTTACTGCCATTGCCCATGAGATGGGCGCCTTATTAGAACGAACGGCATTTTCGGTAAATGTGAAAGAACGCCTCGACTTTTCGTGTGCATTGCTCGACGCTCACGGAGAACTATTGGTAAACGCCCCCCATATACCAGTTCATTTAGGGAGTTTGGGAATTTGCACGCGACTCGTTGCTGAACATATTCCGCTGCACGATGGTGATATCGCCATTACAAACCATCCAGGTTTTGGGGGTTCTCATCTGCCGGACATCACGCTTATCGCTCCGGTATACTTTGAAGGTAAGCGCATAGGCTATGTGGCAAATCGAGCGCATCATGCGGAAATTGGTGGCAAGCGACCCGGCTCAATGCCTACCGATGCGACTTGTCTGATTGAAGAAGGGGTCGTCATCTCTCCTACGTGGCTATATAAAAATGGTACTCCTCAGTGGGATACTATCCATCAACTGCTTACCCAAGCCCCTTACCCAACCAGAGCTTTAAAGGAAAACATTGCCGACTTGCAAGCAGCCGTTGCTTCGTTAAAGGCAGGCATTCAAGGGCTACAAAACATGGCACAAACCTACGGTTTCGAAGTAGTTGCATCGTTCATGCAAAAAATTAAAACCCATAGCTACAACGTTTTGCACGAAGAGTTGAACAGAAGATTCGCAGGTTTGCAACAAAAAGCTACAGAATATTTAGATGATGGTACACCACTATGCGTAGAAGTAGCATACAATGGGCAACGCTTACAACTCGATTTTTCCGGAAGTGGCACGACACATTCAGGAAATCTGAATGCAAACCCTGCCATTGTCAACAGTGTAATTATGTACGTGCTTCGTCTGTTGGTAAACCGAGAAATCCCATTAAACGAAGGCTTAATGCAAGCCATCGATGTGCTGTTACCTCCTAATTGCATATTGAACCCCAATTTTCCTAAAAATCCATCCCAATGCCCTGCCGTTGTAGGTGGAAATACCGAAACTAGTCAGCGCCTTACTGACACCTTACTCAGCGCATTTGGCATAGCAGCTTGCTCGCAAGGCACTATGAACAATCTTTTATTTGGCAATGAAGATTTTGGCTATTACGAAACGATTTGCGGGGGTACAGGAGCTGGCGAAGGGTTTCATGGGGCAAGTGCCGTACACCAGCATATGACCAACACGCGCATTACCGATGCTGAAATTATGGAATTGCGCTACCCTGTACTTGTAAAAAAATTTACTATTCGGCCCAATACAGGCGGAAAAGGGCGTTGGAACGGAGGCAATGGTATTGAACGAGTCCTACAATTCATGGCGCCGGTGTCCTTAACTGTACTCACACAACACCGGCTTGAAGAACCATATGGCATGCATGGCGGTGCTTGCGGTGCTGTTGGGAAACAATGGGTCGTAAGGCAAAACGGCAACATAATTCTGCTGCAAGGCATCGACCAGCTAGAACTCCAAACGGGAGACACACTCCACATGCTCACCCCAGGTGGGGGTGGATGGGGTAGCTACCTATAGCTTTTTTGTTTGATGCCTCTCTTCGAGTTTGAAGGCTCACTATCGTTAAAAAGAAATTAAAGAAAAAGCCCATCCTCAATAAGAACGGGCTTTCCAGCTTTAACAATTAAACCAAATAATCCTTAAAAATTTTACCACTTATAAACTCGTTGCAACTGAGTATTTTACTCAATCACATGTTCAATATTACGCAAGAAACTCTCATGCTTTTTTTTTATTCGCCCTAGAGATAGGTTTTGTGGACGAACGCAGCGTTTGCTTCGATAAAATTTTACAGCAGTGCCAAAAGTGTCTCCACGGTATCGGCGTCTTCGATTTGCTTATCGGTGCGCCAACGCAACATTCTAGGGAAACGCAAGGCTACGCCCGATTTATGCCGATTCGATTTGCCGATCCCTTCAAAGCCGATTTCAAATACAAGTTCTGGCTTTACAGTGCGCACCGGTCCAAATTTTTCTTGGGTGTTTTTCCGAATGAACGCATCTACCTGTTTAAACTCTTGGTCGGTAAGACCAGAATAGGCTTTTGCAAATGGCACTAGCTCGCCCTCGCGCCAAACGCCGAAGGTATAGTCGGTAAAAAGACCGGCTCTTCTACCATGGCCTTTCTGTGCATATAAAAGTACAGCATCTACCGAATACGGCTCTACTTTCCATTTCCACCAAACCCCTTTCTTTCGACCGATAACGTACGGTGCCGATTTTTTTTTAAGCATCAACCCTTCTGCATTTTCAGCCCGTGCCTGTTCACGCTTTTCTTCGATGAAATCCAAGGTCTGGAACGGAAAACAGGTGGAAAGCCGTAAAGCAGAACTGCTTTGTTCGGCTACAAATGTTTCGAGTAAGGCTCTCCGTTTGGTAAAGGGTTGCTCCCTTACATCTGCCCCTTGTAACTCTAGTAAATCGTATGCCTGAAAAACCACGGGGGCGTTTTCTAAAATCTTCTTCGTAAGGTTTTTCCGCCCAATACGTGTTTGTAAATCGCCAAAAGGCAGAGGGCATCCTTGTTTAAACGCCAAGATTTCGCCATCGAGCACTGCACTTTGTGTCCAATGCTTAAATGATTCAAATTCGGGGAATTTTTCGGTTACAAGTTCTTCGCCCCTCGACCAAACGAATAGTTCGCCCCCACGTACAATCACCTGCCCTCGGATACCATCCCACTTCCACTCTGCCAGCCAGTCGTCCGGGTTTTCGATGTCTTTTTCGAGAGTTTCTACAGGATACGCCAAACAAAACGGGTATGGCTGCGATAAATTATCTTCTTTTCGCTCGCTATAAATTAGTTCTTGGAACGAGATAGCATCGGGGTGCCAATCGCCCATCAGCCTATGTGCCAACACGTTCGCATCTTGCTCCGTAGCTTGTGCTAAAGCTTTTACCATTAGCTTTTGCGATACTCCAATCCGAAAGCCGCCGGTAAGGAGTTTGTTGAACACAAAACGTTCTTGCTCCGAAAAGGCTTTCCAAGTATTGGTGATAAATTCTTTTTGTCTGGTTTCCTCTACATTAGCTAATGCCCTGATTTTGTCAATCCATTCTTGCAGTGTCCCTTCATGCGATCCGGTAGTGGGAGGTAATGTGAGAGCGATGGTTTCTGCTAAATCGCCCACCATTTGGTAGGCTTCTTCGAATAACCACTGAGGAATTTGGGCGAGTTCCACTGCCCAGCTCCGAAGCAAAGCTGTTTTCACCATACGCTTTGGGCGTTTGTGCGAAAACAGTGCTAATACCCACAGTTTATCCGCATCGCTAGCCTGTTCAAAGTATTGCGCAAGCAGTGCAACTTTTGTAGAGGTTTTGTTCGTTTGGTCGAGCAAAGCAAATAGCTGAGCAAATTCTTTCATAGCAGCAACAATCCGTTCTCCTGTAGTAATCGGTTTGGGAGAGAATATGTTTAGCCGTTATCGTCATCGCCATTTCCATCGTCATCTTCTTCTTTTTCTTCTGAGTCATCTTCTTCGGCAGGAGGCGGTTCCTCTATATTCCACCAATCTTCCCGTTCTTCGGTTTCTTCTTCTTTGCTCTTTTTTCGATTCCGTTTTTCTTCGCGCCGATTTTTACGCTCTTCGCGCCGTGCTTTGCGGTCCTCTTTCTTTTGGCGTTTGCGTTCGGCTTTTTCTTCTTCTTTCTTTTTTTGCTCTTCTTCGTATGCTTTTTCTTCTTCTTCGAGGCGGTTCCAGTTAAACTCCGTTTTCCCTTTTCGGAATTTTCTACAGAACTTCCGATAGGCTTTTTTCTTTTTCTTTTTTTGCTTTTTTATCCATTTTGCTCGGCTTTTTCGGTATTGTTTCCACGAAGAGTAATCAGCTCGCGCTTCGGTAATCACCTGTTCTAAGGGCTGTTCATCGTGTGTAACAGCTTCTGCACGAGGTTGCCATGCCTTATTTGCCGAGTCGGCTGGGGGAAACATCATTGTAGCTGCCACGGCATTTTTTACTTTTTGCTCAAAGAAATATTTCTTCAATGTATCGCCCTCAATAGCCTGTAAGTACATTTTTGTAGTGAATACCAGAATAGGGTCGTTGTTTACCCCGGTAGAGTCCGCTGCTGCAGGGGGAGCTGGTGTGGGATCTTGTGCGCATACAAGCACCGTAGCACTTACATGAAGAATCAGCCAAAAAATTGCACGCTTCATAGGCAGTTAAAAAGATAAGGTAATCGATTGTTTTGTTACCGAGAGCCGTCCCATAGCACCATTTACAATAGGCATGTTGTGGGCATGATGCCCAATAGGAAACTGAAAACCCACTGGGTAGTTGAACCGGGCTACTTTTTCCAAAACAATTTCTTCTACATTGAGGGCAAATTCGTTGCCACGAACTGGCACCGTATCAAAATGCCCTATCACCAGCCCTGCCAAATCGTGTAGCTTCCCGGCACGCAGTAAGTGGGTCATCATCCGGTCGATAGCATAGAGCTTTTCATTCACTTCTTCTAAGTACAAAATTCTACCTGTTGTTTGCCAATCGGAGGGAGTTGATAAGGCATCGTGCAACATGGCAAGGTTTCCCCCTACGAGTATCGCTTCGGCAGCACCTTCTTGATTTGCTGTATGTGGTAAAACATTTAAGGTAACCGATTTTCCAAAAAGGATTGCCCGTAGGGCTTCGAAAGCTTCGTACGAGCAGCGTTCGGGATAGTGCGCTGCCATGGGCGCATGTAACGACTGCCACCCCATAGCTAACAAATGCACATGCAAAGCGGTAATATCGCTATAGCCAATTACCCATTTTGGGGATTTGATGAATTTAGTAAAATCAATTTGATCTAAAATTCTGGTGATGCCGTACCCACCCCGTGCACAGAAAATAGCCCTGGTGTGGGGGTCGTCGAGGGCTTCTTGCAAATCGGCAAGACGATGGGCATCCTTGGCGGCAAACGTACCGTGGTTTTCAAAAAGATATTTCCCTAATTTTACTTCCACTCCCCAATTATTCAGTAATGCTACGGCATTTTCAAGAGAATCATCTAATTTCCCGGAAGGCGCCACAATGCGTACCAAATCTCCTTTTTGTAAAGGAGTAGGGCGTTGAGGGAAATTAATCGTATTCGTCATACTCTTTCGGGTTCAGTTCAATATTCACAATTTTCGTTTCAGAGCTTCTCTTGTTAAACGTAGAGAGTTCAATTTCCCAGTGCTCGTATCCTAACTCTAACATAAAAAGTACATAATTGTGATCTTTCTTTAACTCAAAAGAATATGAACCATCCAAATCGGTAATGATGCTTTCATTTTGATCATCGTACAGATTGAGTAACACCACTTCTGCACCCACAATAGGCTCGCCGGTTTCCTTATCAGTTACTTTCCCTTTCACTCTGAATTTATAACTGATTGGCTCCATCGCAATGGTATAGTTGAAGGTCGAATCGCCAATAATACCTACGGTGCTAAATTCTTCATTTTTCATTCGCTGAAAGCCACGTACAGTACTGCCAATTTCGTAAAGCCCATCGCTATGGATTTTAAATTCAAAACGTCCAAAGTTATCAGAGCGTGTCAGCATTAAATCGTCTTCTAGCTTATCAAATAGTTTCACAATTGCGCGAGGGATGGGCTCATTCGTATTTTTATTAACAATCATTCCTTTCAAAGTCATCTCTTCTACTTGGAATAAGTCTTTGCGTTCGTCGGTGAGTTCGCGCGATGGTGCTAGCTTTAGTACTTCGAGCTTATAAATATCATTTCCGCCTTTTCCTCCATCGCGGTTCGAAGTGAAATAGCCGTGGCGTTTTACTTTATCTAAAATGAGCCCAAAATCATCTTCAGTAGAATTGATAGGGGCTCCTACGTTTTTTATATGGATAACCGAACTTTCTTTATTTAGCATTGCTTCAAAGACATCAAGCCCCCCCATTCCAGGATGCCCGTCGGAGGCAAAATACAGGTGCCCTTCGGCATGGATAAACGGAAACATTTCGTTTCCTTCCGTATTGATTTTCTCTCCTAAATTGATAGGGTACGTCCATTGCCCTTTATACAAGTAGCTTACATATAAATCGGTTCCTCCAAAGCCACCTGGACGATCAGAGGCAAAATACAAGGTTTTACCATCGTCGCTCACCGAGCACTGTGTAATCGAGGAGTTCTCGTTCGCAAAGGGTAATGGGCGGATATTTTCCCATACATTTTCACCTGCTACATCGGCTATGTACAATTTGCGTTTTTTTACTTCAGCCGAATTATCGTTTTGCTCATATAGCGAGAGGATAATTTGTTGGCGGTTCTCAAGGTAGTCTGCCGCGAAATGATGATGCTTCAAAAACGGTTTATCCTTTAAGAAAATAGGCTTCGTTAGCTCGTTTTTAAACAAGTCGTGAATGGGAGAGTAGAAAAAGTTAAAATAGCCGCTGCGCCCTTTCTTCTCAAAATTCTTATTATCGCGCCGATCCGATACGTACACCAGCCCACCTTGATAGAAGCGAGGCGACATCTCCGAATACTCGGAATTAATTGCTAAATTCTCGACTTTGTAACGGTCCTGGAAACGTAAATAGGTAGAGTCGGGCTTTGGAGGCAACATCGCTAGTGTTTCTATTGGTGTATTGATCCGGTGTAAACGCGATAGTTGTGTTTTCTTAGGGTTCTTTGCCAGAATATACTGTAGCTTAATACCGGTAAACAAAAAGCGATCGGCAGATCGGTCATCGCCTCGAGGACTTCCCACGGGCATAGCAGAAGTAGGCACCTCGCGCAACTCTCCAGTGCGGGCTGCTTCGGTTTCTTGTGAACGATTTGACATCCGGAATGCCAACGAGTTATCGGCAAAAGCTTCGGCAGAAGGATACGTACCGCTTACATCGTCGAGGTAATCGGTGTTGGTGAACCGAAAGCCAACTTCTACGGAGGCATTCATCTTATCGTTGATTTTAAACCTTGTCCCTATCCCAAGTGGAAACGAAATAGCAAAGTCGCCATAGGCTTCTGATTGCCCTTCCGTTCTTAAAGATGATAAAGGTACCCATACCCCACCATTTGCTACATCGGTTTTTGCCCGAGGGCGATGATGAAATACGCCCACTCCTCCAAACACATACGGTGTTACCAAACTTCGCTTCGAATAATGCCCACGGCTTGGCACGATATCCCACTGCGCTTTGATAGCTAACTCGGTAATATCGTTTCGAAAGTGCAGGTTTCTTCTATAATTAAAACCACCCACTTCAGCGAGTACATCGTCGCCCAAAAGGCGAGCCCACTGTAGGCTTACTTCCGTAGAAAAACGTGCACTCATCCGTTTTTGCAATTGGACACCTATCGTGGGTTCGGTCAGCGAAAATTCCGTAGAAAAATAGCTGCTTTCAGGAGATAAGTCGCCAAAATAATGCGCTGTTCCTATCTGCACTCCAATACTTAGGTATCGATCTGTTTCTTTTAATTGTGCATAAAGTGGAGAAACCAAAAGCAGAAGCCCACCAAAAAGAAAGGCTGTAATGAAGTGACGATTTTTCATTATTTACAAAGAGATTGTAATTGAGGGAGTAAGTGCTTTTTTATCTATTCTTTCACAAAGTTACACAAAAACTAATGGGCTGTTTATGGCTTTTGGAATTCATAAAGCTGATATACAGCTTTGTTGAGAAACATTTAGAAACTCCACACTCGAGGGCTAAATAGCTGAGTATAAAAGGGCTACATTACTTGCAGGGCTTTCTTTAAAAAGTCAAAAATTTTATTAAATCCTTATGAGATTGATGGGTATCGCCTGAGATTTGCCGCAAACAGATTTCGTTACCAACTCGTTAAGGTACAAAAGAGCAAAAAGTATATAACTTTGTTATGGTAGTAGAAAATAGGAATGTGTACTTTTTTTATACCATATTTTATCTGGTTGCAGATTGAACATCTCGCCATATTTTACGTTTCAACATTGCTTTCACCTTTCTAATAATTCTATAATTTTTCATACAAAACCAATTCGTTATGCTGAAAAAAAACATTGGTATTCTAGTAATCTGCTCATTTTTTGGGCTACAGACATTTGCCCAGGGGAAAATCGAGTTTGACAAAACAACTCACGACTTTGGCGTGATTAAAGAAGAAGATGGTGCGGCTCAAGTAACCTTCACTTTTAAAAACACAGGCGATGCCCCCATTGCCCTTACCGACGTGAAAGCTTCTTGTGGATGCACTACACCCGACTGGACGAAAGCAGAAGTAGCTCCCGGCGAAACCGGTTATGTAAAGGCAAGCTACGAGCCTCGGAACCGTCCGGGGAAGTTTAATAAAACTGTTAGCGTACGTGTGAAAACCGATGATGACACTGATAGCGCCCCACAATTGTATGTGTTGCGTATTTCAGGCGACGTAACTCCTCGCCCTAAGGGCCCTGCCGATTGGTATCCGATGGAATCGGGCAATATCCGTTTTAAAACAAGCCATATCGTTTTTGGAGATGTAATGCACGATGGTGCCGACACAGCCTCTACCATCCTTTACAACCAAGGTAAAACGCCTATAACAATCGACTTAGAGAACTCCAGTCTACCGGCACATGTAACTGCTACGATTGATAACTCTACCATTGCTCCAGGAAAAACTGCTACACTGCAGTTTTCGTACGATGCCTCACAGAAAGACGATTGGGGATACCTGTTCGAATATTTCAACCTAAAAACTAACGACAGCGAAAAGGCCGAAAAGCGCATTAATCTAAGCGCCAATATCCGTGAAAATTTTAAAAATTCTCTTGCAGGATCTAAAGCTCCTAAAGTGAAATTTGATAAGATGAAGCATAACTTCGGTATTATTAAACAGCAAGATCGGGTAACTACCAGCTTCACCATCACCAACGAAGGCGAAGCCCCTCTAAAAATCCGTAAAACGAAAGCATCTTGCGGTTGTACTGCATCGCGCCCCAAGAAAATGGAGCTAGCACCAGGAGAATCAACTACTATTGATGTAACCTTCAGCAGTGGAAGCCGCACGGGCAAACAAAAGAAAAGCGTTACGGTAATTACTAATGATCCTACTCAAGATGTAGCCACTTTGTGGATTGAGTCTGAAGTAGAAGCTCCTGAAAATGACACTAACGGGCAAAAATAAAAATGTAGCTCCCTTGATTTTTACCAAAAAGAGGCTGCTTATTTCCTAGGCAGCCTCTTTTTTTATTTAATCTTTCTTATAAAACAGCTTACGAATTATCAGTAATGCTCTGTAAGATTCGTAATTGTTCTTTTAGAGATTCAATGTTCTTTTGTGCATCTTCAATTTTGTGTTGGAATTCATCGCGCAATTTGTCAGCCGTTTTAGAACTAGCAAAAAACTGCAGGTTATTTTGCCAAAGGGCAATATCGTTCTCTTTTTGCTGAATCTTGCTACGGATGGCAAGCTCTTGGCGTTCTAGCTTTTTCGAAGCATTTGGTACACTCTTCATAACTTCTCCTTTGTAAGTTACCCGCTTTTTCTCTAACTCTTCTTCTTCTAACCCTTTCAAACCATCAAAGAAGGCATCAATAGCGGCAATCATCTTTTCAAGGATTGTGTTAATATCTTTGCGAGGGACAAAGCCAATTTCGTTGTATAGCTTCAACTGTTCGTCAAGCTGCTCTAGGGTAGCGCCTTCTTGCTTTGCAAGCGCTTCAATTGCTTTACAAACTTCTTTTTTCTTCTTGAGGTTTTCCTCAAATTCTTTGTCTTGTTCTGACCTGCGGTTGCGCTTACGGTTAAAGAAGTAGTCGCATGCTGCTTTAAAAGTAGCATAAATTGTATTGCGATGCGATTCGGGCACAGGTCCTATTTTGCGCCACTCTTGCTGCAGTTCTTTCAGTTTCTGTGCAGTTTCTGCCCAATCTTTACTTTCTTTCAACGCCTCTGCTTGCTCCACTAACGCTTGTTTGAGTTTAAGATTTTCAGTGCGTTGAGCTTCAAGTTTTTCAAAAAAACGAGATTTGTTAGCAAAGAAATTCTTGAAATCACCCCAAAACTGCTTGTTGATGTCTTTCGCCACTTCGCGAGGTAAAGGACCTATCTTTTCCCATCGTTCTTGCAAAGCAAGCAATTCTTTGGTTTTGGCATTCCACTCTTTTATGCGATCTGAATCGAAATTCACAAAAGCCTCTACTTCTAAGCATAGTTGTTGCTTTTGCTGCATGTTCTCTGCGAGCTCTTTTTTAAATTCTTCTGCAATTTGGCGCTTGCGATTATACAACTCATCCGACGCTTCCTTAAAGCGCTTCCATACGGCTTCTTGTTCTTCACGAGGCACCGGGCCAATTCCTTTAAAATCTTCATGCAATAGGTTTAAAGAGCGCACCGCATCATTAATGTTAGAGCTTTCCAACAAGGCTTCGGCTCGCTCACAGATTGCTAATTTTAATTCGAGGTTTTTCTTGCGATCTAGTTCTTTTAAATCGTACTCAATACTTTTATTATCATAGAACAAGTCGAGCAGTGCATTATAAGTTTTGTATAAATCATCTGCATCGAGTTTAGGAACAGAACCTATCTGTTTCCACTCTTTTTGAAATTCTTTTACTTTAGCAAGGCTACCTGCTTGCTCGGTATTTTCAATTATTTGCTTTATTTCAGCAATAATTTTTCGCTTTTTCGCCAAATTATCCTCACGCTCTTTTGTAAGGTTTTCATAATGCTTCTGTTTGCGCTCCTTTACATCCTTAAACAATGCGTAGAACTCTTCTACTTCTCTTGGCTGCTCATAGCGGAATGGAGCTACTTCTGCCTCTTCTTGCCCTTCTTCCGTAGTCTCATTGGCTTTTGCTGCAAAAGCACTATGCTGCTCTTCACGCAAAGCGTTGTTAATTCTATCAACTTCTTCGCGGATTTGTCCCATCTTTCGGTCTGCTTTGCGAAGGTTATGCTCGTTAGCTGCAATGGCTTGTGCTTGGGCAACAAGTTCTTCTAACGACATTGAAGAATAGTCTAAGCCATCGTCTTCTTCGTGATGGTCCTCTTCTCCTCCTTCATCATCGTTATGATGTGTTTCCGAAGAGTGAATATCATCTTCTTGAGACGCAGCTATAGTTTCTGCGGATGTTTCCTCTTTAGAGTCTGTTTCTTCAGCAGCACTTTCAGCTTTGCTTTCTGTTTCGGGGGCTACATTTTCTTCTTGTAACATCTCGTTGGCGTTATCGTGTTCTACATCTTGGGGTTCACTATCAGAAGTGAGAGCGGCTTCGGGGGTGGAGCTTGCAGAGTGCGAATCTTGTGCATCAACCTCGTTGGCATCGGTAGGCGATGCCGATTTGGGTTCTTCAGAAGTATTTTCAGGCTGTGTTTCGTACTCTTTAGGCTCTTTTTCGTTACTCATGTCGTCGGAATAATCTCTTGAAAAATTTTGGAAGGCAAAAATAGCAAATTCATTCAATTTAAACGGGGGTCAGTAGGATAATTTGAAAATAAGCGATACTTCCCCCCCATCTGTTTCAATGTGGTTTCCCACAATTTATCAGGTGCTACAGTAAATAGATGATTGAGGTTTGCCGTTGCGATTATCCACGATTGCTGGCTTATTTCGCTGCGAAGCTGCTCACTTCCCCAACCACTGTAGCCTATAAAAAAGCGAATATTACTTGCGTTGAGACGCCCTTGCAAAGCAAAGTGTTTTAATTGCTCGTAGTTGCCTCCCCAAAACACTCCATCGCGAAGGGCAATGCTATTTTCTACTTCTTCGATACGATGGATAAAATGTAGCGTGTTTTGTTCGACTGGCCCTCCAAGAAATAACGTGTCGGGCACATCAAGGCTTTCTACTACTTCGGCAACAGCATATTCTGTTTGCCGGTTTACCACTAGACCAAATGAACCGGTTGCATCTTCGTGTTCACACACTAAAACCACCGTTCGAGCAAAATTAGGATCTTCCAAAAACGGTTCTGCCAATAAAAAATCTCCTTGTTTTACATGTGGATTGTTATTTAAAGGCCCGTTGGTAAAATCAAACTCCGAATAATTCATAAGCGTTTTTCAAGATTTATGGAACGATAAGCTGTGTTGCAACATTTTGTGTAACCCATCGCAAGGCAAATGCATGGTATAATGCAACCAAAAGCCACACGCTTCGCTAGGGTTCGGTTCCGATTAGGAAAATAAGGAGTTCCGATATATTAATCAAAATTTTATTGTGCTATAACTTATGCACCACGGTTTATGTGATTTGAGGATTTCTTTAATCTGATTGACCTAATCTTTAAAAATTTACAAGGCTTAGAGCCTACTAAAATTTAAGATAACGACTTAAATAATCGGGAATCAGTAGAATACTGTAAAAAACTTTCCACACCGCAGAGCTGACCGATTCCTGATTGGGAGTTTTTTAACATCTTACCGATTGGCGTTGGTCTTCCATAAATTCAATTCTAAATGGTGTTTTCTATCTAATGTGAAGAAGCACGATGTAAATAGGAAATGCTGCCCCAAGAATATTGCTATTAGGGTAAGCATGGTTGATTCACCTTGACGATAGCTCTACAAACATTTTTAACACACGAAAAAAGTAACGATTTCAAATAAAAGTACATGCTGTTTCAATATCTGTAACATTTTACTTTATTATTTTTTTCGTTACGTAATTTTAGGCTTAAAAATGAGCATGTTTGAGAAATACACTTATTAGCATTAGAGAGTGGGGAGGGAGTTATGTAAGGCTATATTGCTAAGAAGGTTGAAAGGTTTTGAAAGTAAGCGTAAAAGATTACTGAGATTTAAGTAAGTTGGCTTCTTCTGAACTCCTTCGCTGCTATGTAAACATGAAAAATGGTGCTACTTAAGCAACTTTAAAAACTTGGTTTTACTATTGCGAAGGCTTTCTTTACCAAAGAAATAAATTAATATATATATGAGCGTACGTGTAGAAAACCTAACCAAGCAATACGGTAACCAACATGCTGTCTCCGATATTTCATTTGACGTTGCCAAAGGTGAAATTTTAGGTTTCTTGGGGCCGAACGGAGCTGGCAAATCGACTACCATGAAAATTGCTACGGCTTACTTGCCCCCATCGCAAGGTAGTGTAATCGTAGAAGGATATGATGTAGTTACACATCCGCTTGAAGTGCGCCGTCGGGTAGGGTATTTGCCCGAACACAACCCGCTGTATCTCGATATGTATGTGCTAGAATACCTCCAATTTATTGGAGGGTTGCATAAGTACCCTTCTTCACAAGTCCGTCAACGTGCCGAGGAAATGATTGCCCTCACCGGGTTAGAGAAAGAACGAAAAAAGAAAATTGGAGCGCTTTCTAAAGGGTACCGCCAGCGAGTAGGGCTTGCCCAAGCCTTGCTGCACGACCCACCAGTACTCATCCTCGACGAACCTACTACCGGGCTAGACCCCAATCAAATCGTCGAAATTCGCAAGGTAATCCGAGACGTAAGCCAAACTAAAACCGTACTTTTTTCTACACATATTATGCAAGAAGTACAGGCGTTATGTAGCAGGGTCATCATCATTAACCAAGGAAAAATTGTAGCCGATTGCCCCACCGAACAACTGAAACAAGTTACCAACCAAGGCATGACGGTACTTGTAGAATTTGCCAGTACCCCCCCTCTCAAACCGTTCGAGCTGCTCCCCGAAATTGCTGAAATTGAACATCTTTCTTCTCATACGTACAGGTTTATTGCACAAGGCGATAGCGACCCTCGCATACCTATATTTCAGGCGGCAAGCCAAGAAAGCACCCCAATTATTGGCATGCAAATAGAAACGGCTTCTTTAGAATCGGTATTCCAACAATTGACGCAAACACAGCCTACTGTTCGCTCCAGCTAAGGTTTGCCAACCATTCTGTATCTTGGAAAGATGAAAAAGCATCTTTTCAATGTTTTGCTATGGTCGGTAGTAGCCGCTGCATTTGTAGGCCCTGGCACTGTTACTACCGCAGCAGCAGCCGGTGCGCAGTTCCAAACTGCCTTACTGTGGGCACTTACCTTCTCTGTAGTTGCATGTGTTGTATTACAAGAAGCTGTCGCACGGCTCAACGCAGTTACTCAATTGAGTTTAGGGGAAGTTCTTGTAAAGAAGTACCCACACCACTTATGGATTGCCTATGTCGCAGGTGGAATGGTTGTTTTCGGCTGTATAGCCTACCAAGCTGGTAATATTTTAGGAGCCGTAAAAGGGGTTAGTTTGGTGAGTTACCTTCCTCCAAAAACTGTTACTTTACTAATTATTTCGTTGTGCTTTGTAATGCTATGGAGCAGTTCACATGCTACGATTGCCCGTATACTTGGCATTTTTGTAGGAGGAATGGGTATTTTGTTCATAGCCGTTGCTTGGTATACACCGCACAACCTTACTGAAATTACACAAGGCGCTTTCATCCCTTCCTTGCCAGAAAGCAGTACTACACTAGCCGTGGGGCTGGTGGGTACTACTATTGTCCCCTACAATCTTTTTCTGGCATCGGGGCTTGCTCAAGGGCAATCGATAAAAGAAATGCGCATTAGCTTAGGAATCTCTATTCTTTTAGGCGGTATTGTTTCGGCAGCAGTGCTCCTTGCGGGCACTTTGCTTACCGAGGCATTCTCGTTTGAAGCCTTAGGGGAGGTCATCATGCAACGACTGGGGCAATGGGGATTTGCCTTTTTCGGTATCGGATTGTTTGCCGCTGGCTTTACTTCTTCGGTAACCGCTCCTTTGGCATCGGCACTTACGGCATCTAGTTTAGCTGCACCTCATTTTAAAAAAAGAATATACCGGCTTACGTGGGTTGCAGTACTACTAATCGGAGGCATTTTCGGTATGCTCGATATCAAACCCATTCCTGCTATTATTTTAGCACAAGCTATCAACGGACTGTTATTGCCCTTCATTACAGTGTTCGTTTTTCTTGCCGTGAACGACTCCACTCTCTTGCCTCCCGAGCATCGCAATCCCTTTATTTCTAATCTTCTCATGCTTGTAGTATTAGGAGTTACTACATTTTTAGGGTTCAACCATCTTTTGCTAGCATTTGAGAAAATGGGAATTGGCATTCCTTCTCCTTATAAATTACCCTTACTACTTAGCGGTGTTTTTGCCCTGGTATCGTGGGCAGGGTTTCGTATCTTTCAGGAAAAGAAACGCCCTTAATGCTATGGATTTTACACAGATCAAAGAAACTTGTTTATACGTCAGAGATTTAGAGCAAACCAAGCAATTTTACCACGAAAAACTTGGGCTTCCTCTCATTTCTCATGTAGAAGGCAGGCATGTTTTTTTCCGTGCGGGCAGTTCGGTTTTGTTGTGTTTTAACCCCGAGGTTACCAAACGTGAAGAAACGCTCCCTCCTCATTTTGGCGAGGGGAAACTCCACCTTGCTTTTGAAACCAGCCCTGAAAACTACGATGCCTGGAAAGAAAAAATAGCAGCCGAAGGTATTGCAATTGTGCACGAACAGCCCTGGGGAAAGCGCTTCCACTCATTTTATTTTTATGACCCCGATGGACACTGCCTTGAAATTGTGGAGAGAGGCATGTGGGATCCTTCGTAAAAAACACAACATATACTGCTTACTATGGTAATATCTCACCATTTTACTAACCTATATCATTTCTTATATGAAAGCTCTAAAATGGATTTTAGCAATTGTAGTTTTACTAGTCATTGCCTTTTTATTAGGGCCACAGCCCGATGCCCCCGAACTTACTATACAACCTATGGAACTGCCTCAATCGCTCGATCGGCTAGAGCAATATATTAACGAACGAGAAACCAACACACCACTTTTAAAACCCGATAACCATGCCCGCATTGTTTGGGCAAACGATTCAATCAAGCAAAAAACGCCGTATAGCATCGTCTATCTTCACGGTTTTTCGGCGAGCCAACGCGAAGGGTATCCCCTGCATACTGCTTTTGCAAAACGATATGGGTGTAATGCCTATTTAGCTCGCCTGTACGGACATGGCATCGATAGCGAGGAAGCATTCACAGACCTTACCGTAGAAAACTACATGGCTTCGGCACAAGAGGCTATCGAAATAGGCAAACAACTTGGTGAGAAAGTAATTGTAATGTCTACCTCAACGGGCGGTACTATCTCGCTGTACTTAGCGGCTCAATCAGATGATATCCACGCTATTATTGCCTACTCACCCAACATCAAAATAGCCAACCCTACTGCACCCATCCTCACCATGCCTTGGGGCAAACAAATTGCCAAATTAGTTGCCGGGGATTTTCGGGAGTTCTCAGGTCCGGAAGGCGTAAAAGAGAATTGGACAACGCGCTACCGCGTCGAAGCGGTCATCACATTACAAAATATGGTAGAACACACCATGACCGCACAAACCTTTCAAAAGGTTACATGTCCGGTATTCCTTGGTTATTATTACAAGAATGAAACAGCACAAGATCAGGTAGTGTCCGTAGCAGCAATGCAAAAAATGTTTCAGCAATTAGGCACGCCTGATGCCCAAAAAACCGAAGTTGCCTTCCCCGAAGCCGGCAACCATTGTATTGCATCGGATATTCACTCAAAAGATTTGGAAAGCGTAAAAACCGAAACCTTTCGATTTGCCGAGAATATACTAGACTTACAGCCCGTTAGCGAGTTTCAATAAAATAGAATATATTTTGCAATATTTTTGATAATTAATACATTTTTTTAAACCTTTCATCCTAGAAGAAATATTTTGATGTAAAATCGTAAAACTGAAATATTATCCTGAAGTTGCTACTTCAGATTTTCCATGGGGGAAAGCTTTCGATCAACGATGGTTTTCCCCCATCATTTTACCTTCTTTTTCAGAAAGACCACACTTACATAAATATTCTAAACAAAAGAAACTATGGCAGACAAAGTGTATATGTTCGACACTACGTTGCGCGACGGCGAGCAAGTGCCCGGTTGCCAACTTACTACTATCGAAAAAATCGAAATTGCGAAAGAACTTGAAAGTTTAGGGGTAGATATCATTGAAGCGGGGTTTCCCATTTCAAGCCCGGGCGACTTCCAATCCGTTGTAGAGCTTTCTAAGATCATTAAAGAGCCTGTGGTTTGCGCCTTAACAAGAGCCGTAAAAAAAGATATTGAAGTTGCTGCCGATGCCTTACAATATGCCAAACGGAAGCGGATTCATACGGGTATTGGAGCTTCCGACTTCCACATTCAGTATAAATTCCATAGCAACCGCGAAGAAATTTTACAGCGGGGCGTAGAGGCTGTCAAGTATGCTAAAAAATTTGTGGAAGATGTAGAGTTTTATGCAGAAGATGCCGGCCGCGCCGATTTGGAATACCTCGCCCGTATGATTGAGGCAGTGATTGCCGCCGGCGCTACCGTGGTGAATATCCCCGATACTACTGGCTACTGCCTCCCCGAAGAATATGCTGGCAAAATCCGTTACCTGAAAGAAAATGTAAAAAACATTGAAAACGCCATCATTTCGGTACACTGCCACAACGATTTGGGCATGGCAACGGCAAACGCCCTTGCCGGCATCGCCAGCGGCGCGCGCCAAGTAGAAGCTACCATTAACGGCATTGGCGAGCGAGCTGGAAACACCTCGCTGGAAGAAGTGGCTATGGCGCTGAAAGTTCATAAAGAAATTGGCTGCTATACTCACATCGATGCGAAGCGAATTACCCCTATCAGCCAGTTGGTTTCCCAACTGATGCGCATGCCTGTACAACCTAACAAAGCGATTGTGGGGCGCAATGCCTTCGCACATTCGTCGGGTATCCACCAAGATGGCGTACTGAAAAGCCGTATTAACTATGAGATTATCGACCCGGAAGACGTAGGGGTATCGCAATCGGAAATTTTACTCACTGCACGCAGTGGGCGTGCGGCGCTAAAACACCGCCTCGAGTTGCTTGGGCATCAGTTTACAAAGCCTGAAATGGATGTGCTCTACGAAAAATTTCTGGAACTCGCCGACCTCAAAAAAGACATTACCGATGAAGACCTCATCGTGCTGGTAGGCGGCAAACGAATAGACCAGAAAATCAAACTACGCAATCTGCAGGTCTCTTGCGGGCAAGGAATCATTCCAAGTGCCACAATCAGCCTAGAATACAACGGAGAGACGTTTACTGAAACCTCGATAGGCAAAGGCCCTATCGATGCGGCATTCAAGGGGATTAATAAAATCATCCAGAAAAAAACAAAGTTAGAAGAGTTCTTAGTGCAAGCGTTTACCCGCGGTAGCGACGACTCCGGAAAGGTTCACTTACAAATTCTTCATCATAATAAACCCTTCTACGGATTTGGGGCAAACTCTGACATCGTGGTTGCTTCGGTAAATGCTTACCTCGATGCGCTCAACAAAATTGTTTAGTTTCTGCTTACTTAGGGAAAGATGTTGAAACGAAAGCGAAAAACAACTTATGAATTCTTCTCCAAAAGCAGAGGTCATCACCATTGGCGATGAGATTTTATACGGTCAAATTAACGATACCAATAGCCAATGGCTAGGCGAGCAGCTTTCCTCCATAGGCATTCCACTAGCACGTAAAACCACGGTTGGCGATAGTGCCGAGGTAATTCGGAATGCGCTACAAGAGGCAAGTCAACGTGCCGAGGTAATTATTACTACCGGCGGGCTGGGACCTACACAAGACGACGTTACCAAACGTACGTTTGCTGAGTTTTTCGGAGTACAAATTAGCAGGCGGCCTGAAGTACTTACCCACATAGAACAATTGCTTACAAACTATGGGCTTTCTATGGATGCCCTTAACGAAACCCAAGCCGATTTGCCCGAGAATGCTCTTGCCATCATGAACCATTGGGGAACTGCCCCCGGAATGTGGTTCGAACACAACGGCAAAGTGTGGATTGCCATGCCCGGAGTCCCCAGAGAAATGAAGGCAATGATGCGCGATTTTGCACTCCCGCGTTTGCAAAAGCATTTTAAAACTCCGTTTATCACCCATCGGATGATACGGACCGTGGGTATTCCAGAGTCAAAACTAGCCCCCCTTTTAGCTGAATGGGAACAGCAATTTCCTACCAATGTAAAACTAGCCTATTTACCCCGCCTTGCCGAAGTTCGGCTACGCCTCACGGCTTGGGGTAATTCTGCACAAGAATCTCTTACTTTAATTGATACCCAGCTCCGAGGATTCCCCCCGGTAGCACGCCCCTATACCTACGCCTTTGAAAATGAAGAACTAGAAGAAACCATAGGAAAGCAGCTGATTGCCGCTCAAAAAACCCTTGCCGTCGCCGAAAGTTGTACCGGAGGGCTCATCGCTAACCGAATTACTAACATAGCAGGCTGCTCAGCTTACTTTCTTGGTGGGGTAGTAGCATACAGCAACGCCGTAAAAGAAAGCCAACTTGGAGTGCATTCTAGCACCCTCGAGCAATTTGGCGCCGTAAGCGAAGAAACCGTCCGCGAAATGGCAGAAGGGGTGCGTCAGCGCCTGCAAGCAGATTGCGCCCTTGCCGTAACGGGAATCGCCGGTCCGGGGGGAGCAACTCCTCACAAACCTGTTGGAACAATCTGGATTGGCTATGCCGACCAAAACGGAACGCAAGCCAAGCTGCTCAACTTATCGAAAAATCGTATGGCTAATATCCAAGTTACCGCTACGCTTGCCCTCAATCTTCTACGTCAACAACTCGAAGCACAAGCACACTCAGCGAATCCTTCGTAGAGGCTGTGTAAATTTTGCGCAAATAGAACCTTTTTTGTGCCCTACAAATTATTCGTAGTACACACTTGCTATCTTTGGCAAGTAGCGTTTAATCACCCTAAATATAGTATTATGGATTTTATGAAAATGATGGGCAAAATGAAGGAGATGCAAACCAAGCTCAAAGATGCCCAAGATAATCTAGTAAATGTAACGGCAACCGGCGAAGCAGGAGCAGGCATGGTAGAAGCCGAGGTCAATGGTTTAAAGCAACTTATTCGCATTAAAATTGATGACTCTTTGGTAAAACCAGAAGATAAAGAAGTACTACAAGATTTAGTGGTAGCTGCCGTAAACAAAGCACTAGAAGAAGTAGAACTAAAAGCTAAAGACGAACTTAAACGCTCTACCGAAGGATTGCTCCCCAATATCCCTGGTATGGATTTTGGCAATATGTAGCCACTAATTTCACTTAGTATAACAAGCAATCATCTTTCAAACGAGCACTAAACCTGTTATATTCCTTTGGAAATCTCTAAAAGCGAAGTTGCCGTTGTAATCTTAAATTATAATGGCGCTAATCATCTACAAACCTTTCTACCTTCTGTATTGCAACACTCCTCAGGAGCACATATTGTAGTTGCCGATAACGGCTCTACTGACCGCTCTGCCGACGTTGTGAGCAACTTTCCCGAAGTTACTTTTTTACCACTAGGATCCAACTACGGATTCTGTGGAGGGTACAACCAAGCCTTAGCGCAAATTGAAGCATCGTATTACGTATTGCTCAATTCCGATGTAGAGGTAACGGCTAATTGGCTCCTTCCCCTTTATCAACACATTTATACTCACCCTGAAGTGGCTGCTGTTCAACCTAAAATCAAATCGTACCATGAGCAGCATTTATTTGAATATGCCGGTGCAGGAGGAGGATTTATCGATGCGTTAGGCTATCCGTTTTGCCGAGGGCGCATTTTTGACACCTTAGAGCCTGATATGCATCAATACGACGATGCATGCGCCATTTTTTGGGCAACCGGCGCCTGCATGATGATTCGTGCTGAGCTATATCACCAAATCGGTGGGTTGGACGAAGATTTTTTTGCCCATATGGAAGAAATCGACCTCTGCTGGCGATTAAAGAGAGCCGGCTATGCCATCCACTATGTAGGTAGTAGCACCGTATACCATGTAGGGGGCGGTACCTTGCATAAAACAAACCCTCGAAAAACATTTTATAATTTCCGCAATAGCTTATTAGTGCTTGTGAAAAATCAAAGACAGTGGATATTCTCTGTATTTTTTCGGCTATTGCTTGACTTTGTTGCTGGCATCCGTTTTCTGGTACTTGGCGAACTGGGCAACCT
The DNA here is from genome assembly GCA_964394585.1 of uncultured Roseobacteraceae bacterium. Taxonomy (GTDB): domain Bacteria; phylum Bacteroidota; class Bacteroidia; order Cytophagales; family Flammeovirgaceae; genus CAYUJH01. Next base: position 50,631 of record CAYMYI010000003.1, on the reverse strand, counting down.
CACCGCCATTGTAAAAGCGCACTTTTCTTTCTATCGGCTACTACCCAAAATGTTGCATAAACGGAAAGCCATCCCTCACAAACCTCGCGCTTTTCCCGAAACTTACCCAAGCCTTATTGTTTGGGATTACTTTGTAAAACGAAGAAATCAGTTTTCAAAACTTCCATTTGCCCATCGTATCACCTCCCTGCATAAAGCAGAAAACCCACAAGAAGCATAAAATCTAAGTTACCAACCGAGCGTTATTGCCATAAACTACCAAACCCTCAGTATATTTAGGATACGAAACGCTTAGAGTACTTATTCATTTATGCTACAATCCATCCCTACAGAAGCCAAGTTAATTGGAGCCATGGTTCTCGTAATTGTGCTCACCATACTAGGGTGGATAAATATTGCCGTGTACGAATCGCAAGACGAACTCGTACAAGAAATGTTTATCGAACAGAATAACATTTATATACAACAACTCCCCCTCCGTGCCCAAAATTATTACGAAACCTACGACAACGTTACATTTAAAGCACTACGAGAAAACATTTCGATTATTGAGCAAACAATCGAAGGAATTACCGAAGGAGGCACATTTGAACGTAACCAACACACTTACGAATTAGAGCCTATTAAAGGCAAAGAAGTACAACAACACATTAATGCATTCAATCGAGAGTTTAAGCAACACAAAGAGCAACTTCAAAAGCTAGTAGCCAGTAATATTACTCAGAGCGAAACCGGAAATGCCCTCATAAAGTTGAAAAGCAACGCGGCTCTTGCGCTTAATTTTTTAGCCGAAAATAACGAGCGGCTGGTAGTACTCAACAATCGAATTGGCGATAGCGTATATCGTTTTGTAGAGTCAGGGCGTAACCGTACTCGCCTCATCTTGTTTCTTGTCATTTTAGGGATTATCAGTAGCGCTATCTATGGTATTTACCTGTTTCGGGTGATTTATATGCAACGTTTGCATGATACTCTAAAAGATGCCTCCTCTGCCGTACAACTCACCAACCGTAAGCAGGTTACCAACCCAAATGCCATTCAAGAACTTCAATTGCTGCTACGCACTATCATGGAGGGCGTAAACGAAGCAACAAACTTTGCCCGCTCCATCGGCGAAGGGCAACTTAACAAAACATTAAGTGAAAGTGTAGAAAAAGGAGACTTAGGAAGTGCTCTGCTTGAAATGCGCGATAAACTGATTTCCTTTTCTGAAGAAGAACGCAGGCAAACTTGGTTCAATAATGGAATTGCCGAAGTTGCACAGATTTTAAACAGCCATAAACTAGAGGAGATTGAAAGTCTGAGTTTTAGCTTCCTCAAATTCATAGTTAAGTACCTCAACCTAAACCAAGGCGCTGTTTTCTTGCGCGAGTCAGAACAGAATGACCTGTTCACGATGCAAGCTTGCTATGCTTTTGATAAAAAAAAGTTTTTAAGTAAAACGATTCGAGTAGGTGAAGGGCTAATTGGGCAATGTATCGCAGAAGAAAGCACTACATACACTGAGAAAGTACCAGAGCAATATGTGCATATAACTTCTGGTTTAGGTACTGCACCCCCCAGAGTGTTGCTCATTGTTCCTATTAAAGAACAAACGAACCTCTACGGAGCTATCGAATTAGCATCTTTTCATCCAATAACGCCCCACGAAATCGAGTTTGTAGAAGCTGCTTGCGGACGTTTTGCCAGCATCATGGCTACGTTACAAGTTTCCCTTAATACCCAACGATTGCTCAACGAGACCCAACGCGTAAACCAAGAGTTGCAAGAGAAAGAAGAAGAGATGAAACAAAATGCTTTGCAACTTGAAAACACACAGAAAATCTTAAACGATAAGCTCGCCGAACTCGAATCGGAAACTAACCTGAGCCGCAATATTATTGACGCGATTAATAAGACAAGTGCTACCGTTGAGTTCGATTTAGAAGGTAACATTTTAGAAGTAAACGAGATGTACCTCAGCATTATGGGGTATACCCGAAAGGAGTTAGTAGGTAGTAACGAGCGGGCTTTAGTACCCCAAGAAGAACTCGATACAAACCGGTACCAGCTTTTATGGAACAGTTTGCAACGCGGCTCCTTCATTTCCGGAGAGTACAAGCGAGTGAATAAATTTGGGAAAGAAATCTGGCTCAATGGCACCTATAACCCTATTTTCGATGTTGAAGGAACCCCCTATAAAATTATTCAAATTGCTCAGTTCACTACTGAAGAGAAAGAAAAAGACTTAGATTATACTTCTAAAATTAATGCAATAAGCAACTCTTTCCCTATGATTGATTTGGACACCGACGAGAAAATCATTTCCGGGAATGCCACTTTTGCCTCTTTTTTAGGCTACAAGCGAAAAGATTTCAGAAACCGTACACTAACTGCATTCTTACAACTTGAAGAACGCCAGCACTTCCAAGAAATTTGGGATGACGTGCTTTCCGGTAAAATGCTATCCGAAACATTGCGGTTCGAAACAAGCACACACGAAGAGCGCTACTGTATTGTAAATATGAACCCGATTTATAACCTATCGGGAAAAATCTATAAAGTCCTCGTCATTCTTATTGATATTACCGCACAGAAGAAACTTGAAATCTCACTCACTAAAAACAAAGAAGAGCTATCGCATACAGTCTCTGAACTCGAAGTTGTACAGCAATATCTTAACAGCCAAAAGCTAGAGCTGGAAACGCGCATCCGAATGCTCGACCAAGCCGCGTTTATTTTCGAAATCGACCTGCATCAAAACATTTCCGCTGCAAATAAAGCCCTATGTGCTAAACTTGCCACAACTCGCACACAGCTCGTCCACAAACCTTTTATCGAAATAGTAGATCATCCGCGTTACAGCCGTCCAATCAATGAATTATTCAAAGCGTTTGAAAATGAGGCAGTGTACAGAGAAATCATTCCTTATCATAGTTTTGATGGAAAAGTATGGTGGGGCGATACTACCATAGCACGTATGCTAGATAATTACGGGAAAATCACCCGATACATAGGCATTACATTTGACATCACCCAACAAATTGAACAAGAGCAAGCCTTACGCGAGTCGCTCGTAGTAGAAAAGGCGAAAAATGCCTTATTGCATATGCAACGCCACGACTCGGAAAAAGCCCTGCAAACTTTGCTCGAAAAGCTCGATGTAGAAGATAACGGCAAAGAGGTAAATGTTGAAGCGCTTGCACAAAACGATTTACTCCCCACACTGTTGCTGAACAATCAGGGGCAAATTATCACATTAAACGAGTTGGCTAGTAATCTGTTCAGCTATCAGCCTGCGTATGCACATACAGCACAAGGGGAACTAACCCAATGGGTAACTCTTAAAAATGGAGCTGAAAAAGACTCTATCGCCAAGATCTTACAAGAAGGCAGGCTAATGGAAGAATCTATCATTTTGCATAAAAACGATGGCAAAGAAGATTTTCGGGGGATGTTTATCCCGATTTTCTCTAATAAAGAAAGCGACTCGCGTACGCTGTTAGTGCTCACCAAGGCATAGAGTTTCCACCTGCTTAAATTCCTGTGCATCTATATTAAAATAAGTTTCCTTTCAGATGGAGCCCACTATCTTCGGGTAACCCAAACATCAAATTCATGTTCTGTATCGCTTGTGCCGAAGCCCCCTTCAGCAGGTTATCAAGGATACTCGTAATCAGCAGTTGATTTCCATGTTTTTCTAAGTGGATAAAACATTTTGCCGTGTTGACTACTTCTTTCAAACTAAGGGGTTGGTCTGCTAGCCAAGTCATAGGAGCATCTGCATAAACCGCTTGATAAAGTGCTGTTGCCTCCTCTAACGAAAGCGAAGTTTCTGTGTATACTGTTGCAAAGATGCCCCGTGTAAAATTTCCTCGCACCGGGATAAAATTGATAGATACTCTTTTTTGTTGTTTCTCTTCGAGTGTCTGCCGAATCTCATCGAGATGTTGGTGGGTAAAAGGCTTATAAATTGAAACATTGTTGTTGCGCCACGTAAAATGTGTAGTAGGAGATGCTGCTTGACCTGCCCCGGTAGAGCCAGTAATTGCATGGACATGCGCGGGGTTTTCCAAAGCGCCTGCTTGTGCTAAGGGTAGTAAGGCAAGCTGAATCGCTGTTGCAAAACAGCCCGGATTTGCCACATAACGCGCTTGCTGAATATGAGGTTTATACGCTTCGGGCAACCCATAGACAAAGCTGCTTGTTTTCCATTGCGCTTCCGATGTTAGGCGGAAATCTCTCCCTAAATCAATAATTTTTGTATAAGGGGGGAGCGGGTTTTCTTCCAAAAATGCACGCGCTTTCCCATGACCGCTACATAAAAAGACAACATCCAGTGGTGCTCCTGCAAAATCTTCTGCAAAAGTGAGCGTAGTTTCACCTAGTAAATCTTTATGTACTTTATAAATAGGTGCACCTTGGTGGCTACGGCTCAATACACGC